>JBEKLK010000166.1:0-7746 GCA_050010235.1 Rhizomicrobium sp. | reverse complement strand
CAAGAGCAGCGTCGCATCGCCGCCGTCGTCCAGAATCATGTTGGCGTGCGCACCGTCCGGCCACTCGAAAATGCGGTGCGTGTAGTCCCAGTACTCCGTCAGCGTCTCGCCCTTGACGGCGAATACGGGCGTGCCGCCCTCGGCGATCGCCGCCGCGGCATGGTCCTGGGTCGAATAGATGTTGCAGGACGCCCAGCGCACATCCGCGCCGAGAGCTTTGAGCGTCTCGATCAGAACGGCGGTCTGGATGGTCATGTGGAGGGAGCCCGCGATGCGCGCACCCTTCAGGATTTTTTGCGGACCGAACTCCGCCCGCGTGGCCATCAGCCCGGGCATTTCGATTTCTGCGATATCGATTTCCTTGCGGCCCCAATCGGCCAGGTTGATGTCCTTGACGACGTAATCATGGGGCATGGGGGCGGTCTTTCCTGGAGGCGGGCGGGGTATAGCAGCGGCCTGGGGCCCGATCAAGGAGCATATAAAGAAATATGCATGTCTTTATTTGTTCCCAGCCCCGTTCAGGGCCCCTCGACCGCGTAACCCCTGGCCCGCAGGAGCGCGGGCACCCCGTGAGGGCCGACCAGATGGCCGGTCCCCACCGTGATGAAATAGGTGTGGTGCTCCCGGAGCATCTTATCCAGTTGGACGACCCAGGCGTCGTTGCGGTCGTCGATCAACGCTTTCTTGGCGCCGGGCTGGGTGTCCAATTCCTTGTTCATCAGCCGGCCGACAAGCCTCGCGTTGCCCTGCGACCAGGCATCGACAAGCGGCCCCAGCGAGGCGGAGTCCGATCGAAACTGGCGAAGACCGGCATCGAATTCCTGGACTTCAAGTTTTTGGTCGGTCGGCATCAGAAGCGCCAGTTGCTGTTCGTCGGTCTCGAAATAGGCGAGCGATTTGTTGCGCGCCGTTGCGAGCGCCACGATTTGCCGGTCGACGCCGCTGGTCGGCGAATAGTGCAACTGCTCCATACAGGTGGTCTCCAGCACGATGGCCGCGAGCCAGGGCCGCATCTGGTCGAGGCGATCCGGCGGCAACTTCGTCAGCGCCAGCGCATCGCGATAATCCCGGCGTCCCCGATCGTCGAGCAGCGACGGCAGCGTGACGTCGGCCGGCAACAGGCCATGCGCACGGATGAATGCTGCGATTGCGGATTGGCCGGTGCTGTCGATCGGCGCTTCGAACACGAAGGTGTCCGACGCGTCGATCGCCGCATCGATGGCCGGCGTATGCCAGATCACATTGGCCGGCAGGATGTGAATCGCGCCGAGCAGATAGGCGGTGGCGTTCGCGGAATGCACCGTCCATAGCGCGGGATTGGCCTGGATCTTCGCTTCGACGACCGGCGCATCGGCGGCGAACGCGCGCACCGGTGCGAGCAGCGAAAAAAGACTGATGAGAAATGCGAAAGCCCACCGCTCAGTCTTCACCGAACTTCGCCTCCACCAATGCGAGGATCGCGACCATGGCTTCGTCGGCGTCGATCCCGTCCGCTTCGATTTCGACTTCGCTGCCCATGCTGGCGGCCAACATCATCAGCCCCATGATGGAGCGGGCGTCGACTTTCTGGCCGTCCTTGACCACGAGGATCTGGCACTGGAAGCGCGCGGCGGCCTCGACGAGCTTCGCGGACGCGCGCGCGTGAAGTCCTTTTTTGTTGATGATCCTGACGGTGGCGCGCCGCGCAACGGGCTCGTCCATCGTGTCACGCTCCGCCCACGAGATCGGCGGAGCCGGCGCGCATATATTTGCGGCCGGCATCGATGGCTTCCTTGACGGCCTGCTCGAGCGGCAGCTTGGCGCGCACATCGATCAGCTTGATCAGGCTGGGCAAATTCGCGCCCGCCAGCACTTCGATCTTGCCGCGATCCAGAAGCGTCAGCGCCAGATTGCACGGCGTGCCGCCATACATGTCGGTGACGATCACCACACCGCGGCCGAGATCGACCGATTTCGCGGCCGCCGCGATTTCGCGCTGCCGGCGTTCGACATCGTCTTCCGGTCCCACGCAAACGGCGCGCAGATGGGTTTGCGGCCCCACCATGTGCTCCATTGCCGAGATGATTTCCTGTGCCAGACGGCCGTGCGTGACGATGACGATGCCGATCATGATCCTTGCGGTGGGTTAGAGCGGGCGAACGATAGCAACCTTGGCGGCTGAGGGAAGCCCTTAAACGGACTTGCCTTCCTCTTCGAAAAGTGGGTTTGCGAACGCAGCCGCGGCGACCGCGACCTTGGCGGGCGCCGAATGATCGAAAGGCGCGAGCCGGATCATGGGCGGTTTCGTTCCGACAGAGAAATGGGCAGGCGGTTCGTAGCGTTCAAGAGCGGGCATGCGCGGCATCTTCTCCCGCAGCACGAGTTGCACGGCGAGGCCGATGCGCGCTTCCGTTTCGAAGGGCAGCGAGAGAATGCCCACGCCGCGCACTTCGATCAATCCGGCCAGCGCTTTCGGCGGACGCACCCATAGCGCATCGTCGCGCACGAACAGCTCGACCCGGTCGTCCGCCACGAGCAATGCGCCTTGGGAGATCAGCCGCAGCGCGAGATCCGATTTTCCCGCGCCGCTTTCGCCCAAAAGCAGCACGCCGCAATCCGCCGGCGCGCCGAACGCATCGCCCGCGCCGCGCAGAACGACGCAACTGGCATGGATGTTGGCGGTTTCCATCTACTTCAGGATGCCCGCGCAAGCGACCGGCTGGCACCTCGTTGACGCTGCGGCTGCGTCCGGCACTACCAAGGCAACACCACCATTACGACTCTCTCGTTGCGCATAGGCCCCGTCCATGGCGGGTATTGCCAACTCGCGACGCATGCAAATGCGTATCCGTCGAGTACGGGATCGCCGCTCGACTGCACGAGTTTCGGATCTTCGACGCTGCCGTCATGCATGACCCGGAATTTCATGACCGTCTTCTTGCCGAGAGGTGCGGGCGGCTTGGACGGGTTCATGCATACGCGTGAGCCGATTACCGGGTTTCTGCCTTGCGCTACTTCGAAGTGGAAGGGGCTTTTCATATCCACGTTGAGAGTCTGATCCGAGGGTTCCATCGACCATTTCACATTCGCTTTCCAATCCGCTTCGACGGGTCGTCCATCTTGCAACGCAGGACGATATTTCCACTGCGCCGCGCAAGCGACCGCCGCTTGATCGAGATCGGGATAGCCACTCGTCGCCGACACCGCGACGTTTTTGGGCGACCCGTCCGTGCCGATGCGAAAGGAGAGCGCCACCGATCCCTGCTCGCCGGCGGCGAGGGCCGCAGGTGGATAAAGGTCGAGGCCACATATATGCGGATTGCCGGTCGCCGATGGCGGGGCCGTCGCCGGACCGGCCGTCGGCGTTGCGCCAATCGGCGAAGTCGTCGCTATCGCGGCTCCTTGCGAATTTGACGGAGTTTGCGCCGGCCCGGTCGCCTGATCCTGTTCATCGCTTCCTTCGTAACCCTTTTTTTCCAAGTAAGAGTAGAAAACGCTCGCCGCACTCACGATGTAATTCTGGTTGGGCTGGTTTAGTTTCTCTCCGAAATCGGACTCGATCGTGCGCGCCAGCGCGGCCATTTGCTCGTGAGTGATAACCAGATGGCTCTTATGATTTTGAGCGTCCGGTTGATCGCGGATCAGCGCCCCAAATATGAACGGTGTCGCATCGTAAAGTGTCTTGTCGGCATAATTCATCCTCGTGCCAAGCAAGGTCACCTCGATCGTCAGCGCACGAATATCAACGCCCGGTTTTCCCCCCGACATTTGCGCGCAAGAGTCTCCAAGCGCGTGGTACACGTCGCGTTTCAGTTGCAGAATCTCCGCCAATCGTTGCGGCCTGCTCGCGCGCGATTCACCGACGAGATGAAAATTCGCCAGCGCGATGATGTCGGCGTTCAATTCGAGTTGGAATGCCGCGGTGCTATGGACGCACTCATCCATTTGATTACCGCTCGACTTCACATCCTGAGCCGTTTGGGCGCGAATCGATTCGAGGGCGCTGAGCGTTCGGATGAACTGATATTCGAATCCGTACACATCGCCGGGCGGCGCATCTTGCGAAAACGCCGGCGCGCTCGATAGCGTAACCAGAAACACGACGACCAGAGCGCGCATGACAGGTCCCCCTAGGTCGCACTGTATCCCAAAGATGGAATTGCGGCACGACCGAATTGGCAGTACTTCGGACGCGTGTTTCTCCAAGTATTCTCCAAATCGCCGCGATGTTCTCGGCCCAGCAGCAGCACGCCGCAATCCGCCGGCGCCCCGAACGCGTCGCACGCGCCGCGCAGGACGATGCGACTGGCATGGATGTTGGCGTTGTCCAACTAATTCAGAAATCCCAAGTGAGCAATTCATCCGCATTTACCGGCATCATGTTTGATCGCTACCAATACAGCGTCACGCGCATGAGCCGGCGTTCGCGAGCGGAACCGGTCCAGACTGTGAAGCGCCACTGCCCCACGCACGACAGACCGTAGCGATCTAGCGCATCGTCACCGCTCGATCTCATCAATCTCAGATTTTCAAGACTGCCGTCCTGCATGACCCAGAACGTGATCGTCGTCGATCTGCCAGGTTGGGCGGATGGAGTCAGTGGGCTCTTGCAGATTTGGGAGTCGACCGGCTGCTGCATTTGCGCGGGATTGGTTGTGTTCCAGTTTACGGCCGTCCAGATGCTGTTCAGGGGTTGGGCATGCAGCGTCCAGTGCACCGTTTCCGCCAAGCTCCATTCGACCGGCTTCCCGTTTTGCGTGGCGGGGCGATATTTCCATTGCGCGGCGCAGGTAAGCGCAGCTTGATCGAGGTCCGGATAGCCGCTTGTCGAATACACTAGAATTTTCTCGGTTGAACCATCTGTGGCGACGAGAAAGGCAATCCCCACATCGCCTTCCTCATGCCCAGCAATCGCGGCAGGAGGATAAAATTTTGAGGCGCAATTGTGCGCATTGGCTATCGCCTTCGGCGTCCCAGCCGGGCTTCTACCTTGCGCTACTGCGGTAGGGTTGCTGTCGTCCGTAATCACGCTGGGGGGGTTGATCGAAGGCGCCATCGAATATTTCACAATCGCCTTCCAATCCACTTCGACAGGTCGCCCGTCTTGCATTGCGGGGCGGTATTTCCACTGCGCAGCGCAAGCGACCGCAGCTTGATCGAGGTCGGGATAGCCGCTTGTCGCCGACACTGTGACGTTCTTGGGCGAGCCATCGGTGCCGATGCGAAAGGAGAGCGCCACCGATCCCTGCTCGCCTGCGGCGAGCGCCGCGGGCGAATATATATCGATGCTGCATATAGGGGCATTGCCGATCGCAGCCGGCGGTGCGGTCGCCGGGCCGGCTGCAGGTGTCGTGATCGCGACGCTCGGCGAAGTCGTCGCAGCTCCTTGCGAGCTGGCCGTCGTTTGCGCCAACGCAATCGACGGCAGCAGCAGAACGAGCGCAATCGCGCGTTTCATCGTTTTCCCCTTCTCGAAAACCTGCTCCGATATGGCAGCGCGGTTTCGTTTCCCCAGAATGCGAACGACGATAACGCCTTTCGACGTTTTCTTGAAATCGCGATCAAAGCTTTCTGCTTGCCGGTCAAGTTCATGACGGGCGCGCCATCGAAAGTTCGACGACGAAACGTGCACCGAGGATATCGCCGGAGATTGCGGTAATGTTCTCGGCCCAGATGCGGCCGCCCATTCCGCTTGCGATCTGCCGCGCGATGGAAAGCCCGAGACCGGAATTCTTGCCGAAGCCATGTTCGGCGGGCCGCTCGGTATAAAAGCGGTTGAAGATGGTTTCGAGATTGTCCGGCGGAATGCCGGGCCCCTGGTCTTCGATTGCAACCTGGACCGTGTCGCCGGCTATCGCGGCCGAAATCGCGACGGTGCCGCCGTCGGGCGTGAACGATACGGCATTGTCGATCAGGTTGCGGAAGATCTGCCCCAACCGCTCGTCGCGGCCCTGCACGATCATGTCTGGCGGCATCGGCGCGAGCGAGACCTGCAGGCCGCGCGGCAGCTCCGTCAGGCGGTAGACTTCCACGATGGTTTCCAGGAGGCGGCCGAGATCGACGGGCTCGTTCGCTTCGCGGCTGAGTTCCGCGTCGAGGCGCGACGCGTCGGAAATATCCGTGATCAGCCGGTCGATCCGTTTGACGTCGTTCTTCACGATGGCCATCAGCCGCGCGCGGATGTCGTCGTCTTTGGCGCGCACGAGCATTTCGACCGCGCTCTTGAGCGAAGTGAGCGGGTTCTTGAGTTCGTGCGCCACATCGGCCGCAAAACTTTCGATGGCGTCGATGCGGTCATAGAGCGCCTGCGTCATGCTCGACAGGCTGAGCGCGAGATCGCCGATTTCGTCGCCGCGGCCTGCGAATTGCGGAATCGATTCGCGGCCGGCGCGCATGCTGCGCACGCGATCCGCCGCCGCCGCCAATTGGCGCACGGGCTCCGCGATGGTGCCGGAGAGATAGAGCGACGATGCCACCATCACGGCGAGTGCCACCAGCGCGATCCCGATCAGGCTGGCGCGTTCCTCGCGCAGGATGTTGTCGATGTCTCCGCCTTCGGTGGAGAGCATCAGCACGCCATAGATGGTTTTGAATCGCTGCACCGGCACGGCAACCGACAGCACGAGCTTGTTCTGGTCGTCGACCCGTTCCGCCACGCCCGTATCGCCGTCGATGGCCTTGTTGACTTCGCCGTAAACGCGCCCGTCATTACCCGCTTCGAAATAAGGCGCCAGCCGCGAGAACGGCCGCACACCCATCAATCCGTCATAGATGCGCGCCAGCAAACCTTTGAAGCGGCTCCACGCATCGATCGGCGGCAGCTCGCGCGTTTCCACCACGTCGCGGGCGAGAAGATCGCGCGTATCGACGGCGAGCTGGCCGTCCGGATTGTAGAGCCGGGCACGCAACGGTGTCGGCGCAATGAGTTGGCGCAGCAGGGGCTCGGCCGTGCCCTGGTCGATGGCGCGGTTCTTTTCGTCGGTGGCGTATTCGGCCAGCGTGCCGGCCACGATCAGCGCTTCCTGACGGATGCCGGCGAGGCGCTCGTCGACCAGGCCCACGCGGCTCGTCTGCACCAGGAGAGTGCCCACGATCAGGATCGCGAGGGCTGCCGCGTTGAAGAAGATGATTTGCCACGACAGCGTCGAGAAACGCGGACGCCGCAAGCCGCCGGTGCCGATCATGCGCGTGCACAGTGCAGGATGTTATTCCAACGTCTTTCAACACACCCCATTGTCACGGCCCGCAAAAGCGGGCCGCCCAGGTGAAACTTGAAAATTGCGAAGATGACGCTCAAGCGCTCTTTCTTCGAGTCCCGAGATGCGTCAGCTGGGTGGCCCGCTTTTGCGGGCCATGACAAAGAATTTTTTTGCCAATGTTTTTCCATCCCCCTCATTGTCATCGCCCGCGAATGCGGGCGACCCAGGTGAAGCCGCAACATTGTGACGACGACGCTCAAAACCTTTTCCTTCGAGTCCCGAGATGCGTCATCTGGGTGGCCCGCTGTGGCGGGCCATAACATCGGAGGGTGGGACGAAATGCGAAGCACTGCTTTGCGTATCACGCCTCGCGATAGCGATAGCCGACGCCATAGAGCGTTTCGATCGCATCGAAATTGTCGTCGGCCTGCTTGAACTTCCGGCGCAGCCGCTTGATGTGGCTGTCGATGGTGCGGTCGTCGACATAGACCTGATCGTCATAGGCCGCGTCCATCAGGTTGTCGCGGCTCTTCACGAAGCCGGGCCGCTGCGCGAGGCATTGCAGGAT
>JBEKLK010000165.1:0-7769 GCA_050010235.1 Rhizomicrobium sp. | reverse complement strand
CCTGACTCATTTTAGGGGTTCACTCCAAACTCAAAACTTCTCTCGAAATGGATTAAGCGTCCCCATATTTCCTACCCACCGAGTAATTTGAGCCTTGAGAGACCAGAGAGCGTTTTTCATTACAATCCGATCCGAAATATGAGGTTTTGATTTTCCTGCATGGTCGTTGGCCGAGCTGGCGTCATCCGTACGATACGATCTTAATTTCGTGGGTGCTTTCACAAATTAAATTAGCCGCTTTTTTGAAAATGCCCTGCCGGAGTGGGACTTCAAATATCTCTCAAATTCGAGGGCTTTGTATTTATCAGGGAAGGCGCAATACCACACTAACGCCCAGGGCTTGAATTTGGAGGTATGTGCTGACTTACCCGCGTTGTGTTCCGCGAGCCGGTGTTTCAAATTTGCCGATGCCCCGATGTACTCTTGTTCCGGGTGTTCCAGGCTGCGGATGATGTAGACGTACCACAAATCCAATCCAGTCCGTCTTCGCTTTCGCTCTGCTCAAGCTACGCCGGACACGCTTCGCCCTAAAGTTCTCCGCGAGGCTGCGCCAAGTGAAGCTTGTAGCTGCTCCAGTCCGTCTTCGCTTTCGCTCTGCTCAAGCTACGCCGGACACGCTTCGCCCTAAAGTTCTCCGCGAGGCTGCGCCACGCGTAGCCCTTTAGGGCGAAGCGTGGTGGGCGCGACAGGGATTGAACCTGTGACCCCTCCCGTGTGAAGGGAGTGCTCTCCCGCTGAGCTACGCGCCCGCTGCTCGATTGAGCGGACCCGCCCTATAGAGCGCGGCCGCGAAGGGCGTCAACACTCGGGCTTGCTTGAATTCCTGCGGTCGCTTTTCCGGGTGCTGCGCACGCCGGCGCGGGGTCGGCGACGTCGGCGGGCCGATTCCGGAAGAGACCACAGACGTTGACAGGCATTCCGTATTGGGCTAATCTAGTTCTTGGTTCGTACTTCTAGGTGGATCACGCCTCGGCCGCCAACGGGCGGGTGGCGCGGTGCGGGAGCTTGGGCGAACCGAACGGCTCGGAAATCGCGTGCGGGAAACAGGCGGAAAACAGGCGAATAACAGGGCCGGAACAGGGAAAATAACAGGGGTAATAACAGGGCTGGTTTCGTCTGTTTTGAGAGCAAAAGTCCGCGGATTGGTTGGGTTTTTTCGGAGAAAAACAGGGCTGATGATTTTTTTGGAAAAAAAGATGGTCGGCGACCCCCTCCGCCTCGCTGGCGCTCGGCACCTCCCCCATACATGGGGGAGGAAAGCAATCGCGGCGATCGCTACCCCAGCAGCTTCTTCGCCAGCATGGGCACATCCGCGAAATGATCCGTCACGGCATCTGCCCCCAGAAGATGCGCGGGCTCCGGCGTGTAGCCGTAAGTGAGCACGATCACCGGCGCGCCCGCCGCGCGCGCGGTCGCCACGTCCGTCGCGCTGTCGCCGATCATGATGCTCCTGGCGCCCAGCCCGCCCAGTTCCTCGACCACATGATGGAACACGCGCGCATCGGGCTTGGTGTAGGCATAGCGCCCCGCGCCATGGATGGCCGTGAAATATTTGGCGAGGTCGAGCGCGGCCAGCAGGCGATCGCAAAGCTCCTGGGGCTTGTTGGAGAGAACGCCCAGCCGCGCGCCGTCGGCCGCCAGCCGCGCCAGCGTCGCCTCCACGTCCGGAAAGATCCGGCTCTCGTCGGCGATATGCGCGCGGTAATGGGTGATGAACGCGTCGAACAGTCCGGACAGGCGATCTTCGGCCGCGGCCGCACCGGTCATGTTCATCGCCTCCACCAGCATCGCGCGCGCGCCATGCCCCACCAGATGGCGCAGATCGGCGATGTCCACGGCCGGCCGGCCTTCGCGCAGCAGAACGGCGTTCAGCGCGCCCAGAAGATCGGGCGCGGTGTCGACCAGCGTTCCGTCGAGATCGAAAATGAAGCTTGCGTTCATTGTCGGGCCGTTAAACTTCGCAGGCATTTTGTGGCAATATACGGTCGCAAATCGTCATTTTGTCGTGCTGTGCTAGCAGGTTATCGCAAAGGCCCCAAGCACGCGGAAGAAAGGTTCGACTCCTGAGCGCACGCGCGGCGATCATTCTGGCAGCGGGCCAAGGCACGCGGATGAAATCCGCCAAAGCCAAGGTCATGCATGCCGTGGCGGGCCGGCCGATCCTGGGCCATGTGATCGCGACGGTGCGCGCGGCCGGCGTGTCGCGCATCGTGGTGGTGACGGCGCCCGGCGCCCAGGACGTGCGCGACTACGCGGCGGGCGAAGCCGCGGAGTCCGTCATCCAGACCGAACAGCTCGGCACGGGACATGCGGCCGCGTGCGCCGCGTCCGCGCTGGGCGATTTTGCGGGTGTGCTCGTTGTCGCCTATGGCGACATGCCGCTCGCCACAGCCGACACGTTCGAACGTTCTTTCGCGGCGCGCGAGAAAGCGGGCATGGCGATCGTCGCGTTCCGTTCGGCCAGCGACACCTATGGCCGCGTGATCGTGGATCGCGATGGGCTGCTCGCGCGCATCGTCGAATATCGCGATGCCGACGCCGAAGACCGCAAGGTCGATCTGTGCAATGCCGGCATCCTGGCGGCGGATGCGAAAAGTTTCTTCCGTTGGGCGGCGGCGCTCAAGAACAACAATGCGCAACGCGAATTCTATCTGACCGATGTGCCCACGCTTGCGAAAGCCGATCGCGTCGGCTGCGCCGTGGTCGAAGCCGACGAAGCCGAGATGATGGGCGTCAACAGCCGCAGCGAACTGGCGGGCGCCGAGCGCGCGATGCAGGAACGGCTACGCACACGCGCTCTCGAAGCCGGCGTCGGCATGATCGCGCCGGAGACGGTGTTCCTCAGCTACGACACAATCCTCGAAGCCGATGTGCAGGTGGGCCCCTATGTCGTGTTCGCACCGGGCGTCACGGTGCGCAGCGGCGCGGAGATCAAGGCGTTCTCCCATCTCGAAGGTGCGGTGGTGGGCGCGCGCGCGCTCGTCGGGCCTTATGCGCGGCTCCGGCCCGGCGCGAACATCGAAGACGACGTCCATATCGGCAATTTCGTGGAAGTGAAGAATGCGCGGATTGAAAAAGGCGCCAAGGCGAACCACCTGACCTATATCGGCGATGCGCGCGTGGGTGCCGGCGCCAATATCGGCGCGGGCACCATCACCTGCAATTACGACGGCTTCGACAAGCACTTTACGGATATCGGCGCCGGCGCGTTCATCGGCTCGAATTCCGCGCTGGTGGCGCCCGTCAAAGTCGAAGCCGGCGCCTATGTCGGCGCAGGCAGCGTGATCACCAAGCCGGTCGCCGGCGACGCGCTCGCCGTGACGCGCGCCGAACAGAAGGAACTCGCAGGCTGGGCGGAGAAATTCCGCACCCGCAAGCGCGCGGAAAAAGCCGCGAAACGGAAAAGCGAAGGAGAGCGCAAGTAAGATGTGCGGAATCGTGGGCATTGCCGGCAAGCATGACGCAGCACCCGTCATCCTCGAAGCGCTGAAGCGGCTCGAATATCGCGGCTACGATTCCTCGGGCATCGCCACGCTCGTGCATGGCGAGATCGAGCGCCGCCGCGCGCCGGGAAAGCTTTCGCAGCTGGACAACGTGTTGCGTGCCCGTCCGCTTGGCGGCCGCACCGGCATCGGCCACACCCGCTGGGCCACGCATGGCGCGCCGACGGAAGCCAATGCCCATCCCCATGCCTCGGCGCGCGTGGCGCTGGTGCACAACGGCATCATCGAGAATTTTCGCGAATTGCGCGACGAGCTGCGCGCGAAGGGTCACAAATTCCAGTCCGAAACAGATACCGAAGTGGCGGTGCATCTGGTGACGGATTATCTCGATCAGGGCTTCGATCCCGCGAAGGCCGCGATCACGGCCGTGCGCCGGCTCACGGGCGCCTATGCGCTCGCGATGATCTTCAAGAACGAAGAATCGATGGTGGTGGGCGCGCGCCAGGGCAGCCCGCTTGCCGTCGGCTATGGCGACGGCGAAGCGTATCTGGGCTCCGACGCATTCGCGCTGGCGCCATTCACCAACCGCATCTCCTATCTGGAAGACGGCGACGTGGCCGTCATCCGCGGCGGCGATGTGGAGATCTACGATTCCGAAGGCCGCCTCGCCAATCGCGAAGTGAAAACCGCGGCCGCCTCCGCCGGCCTCGTCGACAAAGGCGGCTACCGCCATTTCATGGCGAAGGAAATTCACGAACAGCCGGAAGTGATCGCGCACACGCTGGCGCATTATCTCGATCCCGCGGGGCCCTGCGTGGCGTTGCGCGACCCGAAAGTCGCGCAGATTCTCGCGCAGGCATCGCGGCTCACGATCTCCGCCTGCGGCACGGCGCTTTATGCGGGCCTGATCGGCAAATACTGGTTCGAGATGATCGCGCGGCTTTCCTCCGAAGCCGACATGGCGTCGGAACTGCGCTATCGCGATCCCGTCTATCCGGAAAAGGGCGTGGCCCTGTTCATTTCGCAATCTGGCGAGACGGCCGACACATTGGCCGCGCTGCGTCACGCGAAGGCGCAAGGCCAGACGACGCTCGCCATCGTGAACGTGCCGGAAAGCTCCATCGCGCGCGAGGCCGATATCGTGCTGCCGACATTCGCGGGTCCGGAAATCGGGGTCGCCTCCACCAAGGCCTTCACCTGCCAGCTGAGCGTGCTGGCGTCGCTCGCCATCGCGGCCGGCCGCGCGCGCGGGGTCCTCTCCGCGGACGACGAGGCGAGGCTGTGCGCGGCGCTGCTCGAAACGCCCCGTCATATCGTCGAATTCCTCAAGCAGGAGCCGAAGATCGAGACATTGGGTCTCGAAATCGCGCGGGCCCGCGACGTGCTTTATCTCGGGCGCGGCGTGAACTTCCCCATCGCGCTCGAAGGCGCGCTTAAGCTCAAGGAAATCTCCTACATCCACGCCGAAGGTTACGCGGCCGGCGAAATGAAGCACGGTCCCATCGCGTTGATCGACGAGAACGTGCCGGTGATCGTGATCGCGCCGTCCGATACGCTGTTCGCCAAGACCGTCTCCAACATGCAGGAGGTGATGGCGCGGGGCGGCAAGGTGGTGATGATTTCCGATGCGCGCGGGCTCAGGGAAGCGGGCGAGCTCGCGTGGCAGACGATCGAAGTGCCGGATGTCGACCCGCTGCTGGCGCCGCTCATCTATGCGGTGCCGGTGCAGCTTCTCGCCTATCACACCGCCGTCGCCAAAGGCACCGACGTCGACCAACCCCGCAACCTCGCCAAGAGCGTGACGGTGGAGTGAGACGGCGTTGCGCTCTCGGTCCAATACAGTTCGCACAAAGCAAAAACTCTCCATGGCCGGGTCAAGCCCGGCCATGGAGAATTTTATAGTTCGGCTTTATTCGAATATGACTCGGCCTCATGTGAAAACACGCTAAGTTCTCCCCATGACCGACTCGTCCGATCCCGCCAGTCTCAAACGCGCCGCCGCGTTGCGCGCGCTGGAATTCGTCGAGGACGGCATGAAGCTCGGCCTTGGCACCGGCTCCACGGCCGAAGCGTTTCTCGACGTGCTGGCGCCGCGCATCCGCGGCGGCATGACGATCGTAGGTACGGCAACCTCCGAACGCACGGCCCAGAAGGCGCGCGCGCTGTCCATCCCTCTCGCCGACCTGGACGGTCTGGCCCCGCTCGACCTGACCATCGACGGCGCCGACGAAGCGGACCGCGCGCTCAATCTGATCAAGGGTGCGGGCGGGGCCCTCTTGCGCGAGAAAATCGTCGCGGCCTCGTCGAAGCGCATGATCGTGATCGCCGATGCGTCCAAGCTGGTGGTGACACTGGGCCGCTTTACGCTGCCGGTGGAAGTGTCGACCTTCGGGCATGCGACGACGGCCGCGCGCGTCGTGAACGCCGCGGCGAAACTCAAATACAACCATCTGCCGCTCACGCTTCGCGCCAGGGACGGCGTGCCGTTCAAGACCGACGGCGGCAACTACATCTACGATTGTTCCTTCGGCGCGATCGCGGATGTGCCGGCATTGGCGCAGGCCCTGTCGTCCGTTCCCGGCGTCATCGAGCACGGCTTGTTCGTGGGTCTCGCCACGGCGCTCGTCATCGCGCGTGAAGACGGCGTCGAGGTGATCGAAAAATGACCTATGACTACGACCTGTTCGTCATCGGCGGCGGTTCGGGCGGCGTGCGCGCCAGCCGGCTGGCCGCGCAGACGGGCGCGCGCGTCGCGATCGCCGAGGAATACGGTTTCGGCGGCACCTGCGTGATCCGGGGCTGCATTCCCAAGAAGCTGTTCGTCTATGCCAGCCACTTCAGCGAGGATTTCGAGGACGCCGCCGGCTTCGGCTGGACCGTTCCCACGCCCCATTTCGACTGGAACGTCCTCGTCGCCAACAAGAACCGGGAGATCGCGCGGCTCGAAGGGCTCTACCGTACCAATGTCATTGCGGCCGGCGTCGAGATCGTCATGGATCGCGCGGTGTTCGAAGACGCCCACACGCTGCGTCTCGTGAAAGCCAACCGGACCGTCACGGCGAAACACATTCTGATCGCCACGGGCGGGCGGCCATCGCGCGATACGGGCGGCGCGCCGGGCACCGAACATTGCATCACGTCCAACGAAGCGTTTTATCTGGAGAAATTCCCCAAGCGCATCGTGATCGGGGGCGGCGGCTATATCGCCGTCGAGTTCGCCCATATTTTCCACGGCCTCGGCGCCGAGGTGACGCTGGTCTATCGCGGCCCCAAGATCCTGCGCGGCTTCGACGACGACATGCGCGATGCGCTGACGGAGTCGATGATGAAGCGCGGCATCCGCGTCGTGGTCGACCGGGTGCTGCGGCGTGTCGACAAACGGGGCGGCGAAATGTTCGCGTTCACCGACAAGGACGAGATGCTGGAAGCCGACGAGGTGATGCTCGCCATCGGCCGCGAGCCCAACACCTCCGATATGGGGTTGGAAAAGATCGGTCTCAAGCGCGGCAAGCGCGGGCGGGTCGAAGTCGACGAATATTCCCGTTCCAGCATCGATCACATCTTCGCGGTCGGCGACGTGACGGACCGCATGGCGCTGACACCCGTCGCGATCCACGAAGCGATGGCGTTCGTGAAAACGGTGTTCGAAGGCGTGCCGACGCCGGTCGACCACACATTTGTGCCGACGGCCGTGTTCAGCCAGCCGGAGATCGGCACCGTGGGAATGACGGAGCACGATGCGCTGGCCCGCGGGCACGCCATCGACGTCTACAGATCGAGTTTCCGTCCGCTCAAACACACGCTGTCGGGCCGCGACGAACGCGCACTGTTCAAGCTGATCGTGGATTCGCGCGACAACCGCGTGCTCGGCTGTCACATCTTCGGGCCGGACGCGGCGGAGATCGTCCAAATCGTCGCCACCGCGATGAAGATGGGCGCCACGAAGGCGGATTTCGACGCCACCATCGCGCTTCATCCCAGCGCCGCCGAAGAACTCGTCACCATGCGCACGAAATCCTATTCGAAAGGCGGCTGAACCCTATGAATTTGGCCGGCAATTCGGCGGCACTTGACAGGCAACCGAAAGGTTGCATATTACGATCATGAGCATGGACGCGGTTTTCAAGGCGCTGGCTGACGCAAGCCGGAGGCGCCTGCTCGACAGCCTGCATGCGAAGAACGGACAAACTTTGAGCGAGCTTTGCGGCGAGTTGGACATGACGCGACAGGCGGTCACCAAGCATCTCGGCATTCTCGAGGAGGCCAACCTCGTCGCCACGCAGAAACGCGGCCGCGAGAAGGTTCACTATATCAATCCCGTTCCCA
>JBEKLK010000164.1:0-7776 GCA_050010235.1 Rhizomicrobium sp. | reverse complement strand
GCGTCAGCTTTTGTCGCCGCAATGTGGGATCGCAAATGCAAATGCTTTGCAGCCGGCACAACGGAAGATGGCACGACGCGCAACCCCACGCTCGCACTCGACGCGCAGATCTGGCCCTTGCTTGCCATTCCGGGCGCTGCCGCTCGCTACAGAAGCGTGCTTTCAACTGTTGCGCGGCGCATGTCCGTCAAAGGCGGTCTCGCTTATGGGAGCGCGCGCGGCGGCGTGTGGACTGAAGGCACCGAGCAGGTGGCGCTTTTGATGAAGCTACTGGGACGTTCGCCGCAAAAGCTGCTTGCGGCCGCCGAGCGCAACCGGGCGCCGGACGGTTCCTATTTCGCGACCGACGCGCTTTCGATGTCGACGGGTTTCGATCTCGAATCCGATCCCACTCAGCGCCGCGCCTATTTCCGCCTGCCGCATCTGGCCGCGCTCGCCTGGGTGGCGCTGGCAGAACAGGGGTTCAATCCGTTCACGGTAGCGAAGACGCTGCCGGCGACTACCCCTTAAACCGTCGAATAAATCAAGCACTCAACAGCGAGATCAATTTCGCAATATTCTCTTCGTGCCGCGCAAACATTGCGTGCAGCTCCGAATGCGATGCGTCATCGCGGACGCGCGACAGCATCGGACGCAGTTTGTCGGCAATCGCGCGCTCGCTTTCGAGAAGCTCGGTAAGGAACGCGTTGAGTTCGTCGCGACTTGCAAAGCCCATATAGGCGGAATCGGCTTCGCCTGCATAACAAACCGGGGAGGTTGGCCCCGCGTTTTTGTCGCCGCCGCTCATCTCGAAATCCCAGGAAGATCGAGGTGGTGCTCGCGCGCGCAATCGAGCGCGATGTCGTAGCCCGCATCCGCGTGGCGCATGACGCCCGTGGCCGGGTCGTTCCACAGCACCCGTGCGATGCGCCGCGAGGCTTCCGGCGTTCCGTCGCAGACGATCACCATGCCGGCGTGCTGCGAATAGCCGATGCCCACGCCGCCGCCGTGATGGATCGACACCCAGGTCGCTCCGCTCGCGCAATTGAGGAGCGCATTCAAGAGCGGCCAGTCGGAAATTGCGTCGGAACCGTCCTTCATCGCTTCGGTCTCGCGGTTGGGTGACGCGACAGAACCCGAATCGAGATGATCGCGGCCGATCACGATGGGTGCGCTCACTTCGCCCTTCGCCACCATCTCGTTGAACGCGAGGCCCACGCGGTCGCGGTCGCCCAATCCGATCCAGCAGATGCGCGCGGGCAGGCCCTGGAATTTGATTTTTTCGCGCGCCATGTCGAGCCAGTGATGTAGATGCGTGTCATCCGGCAGCAGCTCTTTCACCTTCGCGTCGGTGCGATAAATGTCTTCCGGATCGCCCGACAGCGCGCACCAGCGGAACGGCCCTACGCCGCGGCAAAACAGCGGCCGCACATAGGCGGGCACGAAGCCCGGAAAATCGAACGCGTCGGCGACGCCTTCGTCCTTCGCCATCTGGCGGATATTGTTGCCGTAGTCGACGGTCGGAATGCCCATGCGATGGAAATCGAGCATGGCGCGCACCTGGATCGCAATGGATTGCTTGGCGGCATGGGCGACGGTCTCCGGCGCGGTCGCCCTTCGCTGCTCCCATTCCGCGAGCGTCCAGCCTTTGGGCAGATAACCGTTGATGGGGTCATGTGCGGAGGTCTGGTCGGTGACGGCGTCGGGCTTCACACCGCGTTTTACGAGTTCGGGGAAAATATCCGCGGCGTTGCCCAGCAGTCCGACCGACACCGGCTTCTTCGTGCGGCGCGAATCTTCGATGATCGCGAGCGCCTCGTCGAGCGATTTCGCCTGCACGTCGAGATATTTCGTACGCAACCGCATCTCGATGCGCGAAGGCTGGCACTCGACGGCCAGCATAGACGCGCCTGCCATCACGGCCGCAAGCGGCTGCGCGCCGCCCATGCCGCCGAGGCCGGCCGTCAATATCCAGCGGCCCGAGAGATCGCCGCCATAATGTTGGCGTCCAAGCTCGACGAAGGTTTCGTACGTGCCCTGAACGATTCCCTGGCTGCCGATATAGATCCAGCTTCCGGCCGTCATCTGGCCGTACATCATCAGGCCTTTGCGATCGAGTTCGTGGAATTTCTCCCACGTTGCCCAATGGGGAACGAGGTTGGAATTGGCGATCAGCACGCGCGGCGCATCCGCTTGGGTCCGAAACACGCCCACGGGCTTGCCCGATTGAACGAGCAGGGTCTCATCCGCTTCGAGCCGCTTCAGCGTGCCGACGATGCGGTCGTAGCTGTTCCAATCGCGCGCGGCGCGGCCGATGCCGCCATAGACGACCAATTCTTCCGGACGTTCCGCGACCTCCGCGTCGAGGTTGTTCATCAGCATGCGCAGCGGCGCCTCGGTGAGCCAGCTTTTCGCGTTGAGCTCGGTTCCGCAAGGCGCGCGGATGCGGCGCGTATTGTCGAGACGGGTCATGATTGATCCTCGGCGGCGAAGGCGATGCAGGTTGCAAGAATGCGCTTGAGCACGTTTTGCAGTGGTGCCGCGCGCGCATTGTCATAGGTCGGCGACCAATTGTGGGGCGATGGGACTTTCGGCTCGTCCATATAGCCGCGATTGGCAAGCTCGAGCTGGATGGCGTGGACGCCATCCGCGGGACGACCGTAGTGGCGGGTGGTGTAGCCGCCTTTGAAGCGCCCATTGGTCACGCGCGAGAAACTCGTCGTTGCACAAATAGATTCGACTGAGGACGTGAGTGCGCTCCTGCAACTGGCGCCGCCATTCGTTCCGATGTTGAAATTCGGCAATTCGCCGTCGAACAGGCGCGGCACGACGGAGCGTATCGAATGCGCCTCAAACAGTACGATATGTCGGTGCGCGCCGCGAAGCCGGGCAATCTCTGCCTGAAGCGCGGCATGATAAGGATCGAAGTAGTGCGCGCGCCGCTCCGCGATTTCGCGCTCGGTCGGCATTGTTCCGTCCCGATAGAGCGGCTCGCCGTCGAACGTCGTGGTCGGGCATAGCTCGGTCGTGTTCTGTCCCGGATAGAGCGACGTGCCGGAGGGGTCGCGATTCACGTCGATCACGGTCCGTGAGATTGTGGTGCGCAGGGTCGTTGCGCCCAGGCCAGGTGCAAAGTCGTATAATTTCTCGATCCACCAATCCGCATCCTTGCGCGCGAGCCAGGGCGACATGAGGCGCTGCTCGATATCGCCGGGTATATCGCTACCGGTATGCGGCATCGAAACGATCAACGGCGCGTCGCCGCGTTGAATTTTGAGCCAGGGCTCACTCATGCGCCGCTCCACGCGCGCGCATGAAGCGGATTGAATCCCATGCGGTAGACAAGCTCCGCCGGGCTTTCGATGTTCCAGATCGCGAGGTCGCAGCGCTTGCCCGTTTCCAGCGTCCCGATCTCGCCCAGCCTGCCCAACGCGCGCGCCGCTTCGCGGGTGACACCCGCGATGCATTCCTCCACGGTCAGGCGGAAAAGCGTCGCGCCCATGTTCATCGTCAGCAGCAGGGAAGTCATCGGCGAGGTGCCGGGATTGCAGTCCGTTGCAATGGCGATCGGAACGCCATGCTTGCGAAGCAATTCGACCGGCGGATGCTTCGTCTCGCGCAGGAAATAGAATGCACCGGGCAGCAGCACGGCGACGGTCTTGGCCTTGGCCATAGCGGCGATCCCCGCTTCGTCGGTCCATTCCAGATGATCGGCCGACAGCGCGCCGTATCGCGCGGCGAGTTCGGCACCGTGGGAATTCGAAAGTTGATCGGCATGCAGCTTCACGGCAAGACCATTGGCCTTGGCCGCGTCGAACACGCGCGCAACCTGTTCGGGTGAAAACGCAATGCCTTCGCAGAACGCATCGACGGCACCTGCAAGCTTTTCGCGCGCGATGACGGGAATCATGTCTCGGCAAACGCGCTCGATATAAGCGTCCTTGTCGCCCTCCGCATCCGACGGGAGCGCATGGGCGCCGAGAAAACTCGTGACGACTTCGATCCCGCGCCGGCGGCCTAGCGTGCGCGCCGCCGCAAGCGTTTTTCTTTCATGTTCGAGCGAGAGCCCGTAGCCGGACTTGATTTCGACGGTGGTCGCACCTTCCGCGATCAACGCGTCGAGCCGCGGCAGCGCCGCGACCACAAGATCTTCTTCAGTGGCTCCGCGGGTAGCCGTCACCGTCGACGCGATGCCGCCGCCGGCACGCGAAATCTCTTCATAGGTGGCACCTTGGAGTCGGAGTTCGAATTCCCGGGCGCGGTTGCCGCCGAACACCAGATGGGTGTGGCAATCGATCAGACCGGGTGTGATCCAGCGGCCTTCGCAGTCGATTCGTTCCGGCGCGTCGATTGCGCCGGGCGCATCCGCAGCCGGTCCGGCATAGGCAATGCGGCCGGCCTCCGCCGCGATCAGCCCGTTTTCGATTACGCCGAGGCCAGAACGGCTGGGCGAAAGCGTGGCCAGGCGGGCATTATGCCATATCCGGTCGAAGCGCATCTGATCCTGTGTGCCCCGCTTGGCGGGAGCGCCGGGAACGTCTCTTATGTCGCCCGGAAGACGCTGGCAATCGGGACACCGGATGACGCTGTGGTTCCAATCCGCGCTGACGCCGCAAGGCTGGGTTGAAGGCGTGCGCGTTACCGTGTCGGACGGCGTGATTTCGCGTCTGCAAACCGGCGTGGCGCCCACACCCGCCGACGAGCGCCACGCGACGGCGATTCCGGGCCTTGGCAATCTCCATTGCCACGCCTTCCAGCGCGGCATGGCGGGCCTGGCGGAAATCCGCGGACCCGCGGACGACAATTTCTGGACCTGGCGCGAGGTGATGTACCGCTTCCTCGACCGGCTCACGCCGGAGGATGTCGAAGCGATCGCGGCGCAGGCCTATGTCGAAATGCTGGAGCGCGGGTTCACGCGGGTGGGGGAGTTCCATTATCTGCATCACGATCCGATGGGCGCGCCATACGCCAATGTCGGCGAGCTCGCGGAACGGATCGCCGCGGCCGCGTGTGAGACGGGCATCGGATTGACCTTGCTGCCCGTTTTCTATGCGCACGGCAATTTCGGCGGCACGCCGCCGGTCCCGGGCCAGCGCCGCTTCCTGAACGACGTCGACGGTTTTGCCCGCCTCCTCGATGCGTGCAGGGATGCCATTGGACATTTAGACGATGCGACGATGGGTGTCGCGCCTCATAGTTTGCGCGCCGTGACACCGGATGAACTGTCGCGCGTTGTATCGCTGATGCCGGGGGGACCGATCCACATTCACGCCGCGGAGCAAGTCCGGGAAGTCGACGATTGCATGGCGTGGTCCGGCGCGCGGCCCGTCCAGTGGCTGCTGGACAATGCGTCCGTCGACCGGCGCTGGTGTCTTGTCCACGCCACACATCTCGTGCCGACAGAGACCGACCGCCTGGCGCAGAGCGGTGCAGTTGCAGGCCTATGTCCGATCACGGAGGCCAATCTGGGCGACGGCGTATTTCCTGCCGATGCCTATCTCGCGCGCGCCGGCGCATTCGGACTTGGCACCGACTCGAACATTCAGATCGACCCGGCGGCCGAGCTTCGCGCGCTCGAATATGCGCAGCGCCTGACCCATCGTTCTCGGAATGTACTGGCGTCCGCGCCGGGCCGCTCCACCGGTCGCGACCTGTTCGTGGGCGCGCTGGCAGGCGCCGCCCGGGCGCTCGGCGCAAGTCTTGCCGGAATTTGCGAAGGCGCAAACGCGGACATTGTGAGCCTCGATTCCGCCCATCCCGCGCTCGTCGGCCGCAAAGGGGACGCGTTGCTCGACAGCTGGATATTTGCGGGCGGCGGCGTCGATTGCGTTTGGCGCGGGGGGCAAAAGCGGGTCAGCGGCGGAAAACACGCGCAGCGCGAGCCGATCCGCCAAAGATATGCCCGTGCCATGATGGGCCTGCTCGCGTGATTCGATTCGCAGCGTCCGGCCGCGGCGCATGTCACGCGGCCCGTGCGATTGTGCTAGGCTTTCGGGGCCCATGAGAAATATCGAAGCAAACGTCCACGTCGAGAACCCGGCGACTTTTCGCACGGAGGACAAGGGCGGCGTGTTCCGTCTGATCGCCGGCGGCGATTGGGTGATTTCCGAATCGCCGCGACTCGACAAGGAACTGGCCCATCTACGCCTGACCGATGCGCGTGACGTCGAGATAGACGGCTCGGGCATCGATCTGCTGGACAGCGCGGGCGCGTGGCTGTTGGTGCGGACCCGGCGCATTTTCGAAGAGAGCGGCCGCCGGATCAAACTGTTTTCGATCCCGCCGCACTACCAGCCGCTGCTCGACATGATCGAGCGGGACCACACCGGAGGCCCGGTGGACCCGCACGGACATCATCACACCCTGACCGCGCTCCTGGAGCGCATGGGCCGCGAGACGGTTCAGATCGGCCGGCAAGCCTATGAATTTCTGGGCTTTCTCGGACGCGTGACGATCGAGGCGTTCGAGGCCATTACGTCGCCCCGTCGCGAACTGCCGTTTCCGGCTCTGGTCCATCAGGTCCAGGAAACCGGCCTTACCGCCCTTCCGATCGTGGGATTGCTCGCGTTTCTGCTCGGCATCGTTCTCGCCTATCAGGGCGCCGATCAGTTGAAGCGGTTCGGCGCGCAAATCTACACCATCGATTTTCTCGGTGTCGGATTCCTGCGCGAGCTCGGCGGACTCATCACCGCGATCATCGTGGCCGGCCGCTCGGGCTCGGCATTCACGGCCCAGATCGGCACCATGCGCGTCAATGAAGAGATCGACGCGATGCAGACCCTCGGCCTCAACGTCGCGGAAGTGCTGGTGCTGCCGCGCGTGCTCGGCCTCGTCATCGCGCTGCCGCTGCTGACGTTCTTCGCCGATGTCGTGGGCATCATCGGCGGCATGGTGATGACCTATTTCGATCTCGGCGTCACCATTCCGGCCTTCATGCGTGAACTCCAGGGCGCCATCACGGTCAACACCTTGCTGGTCGGACTCATCAAGGCGCCCGTTTACGCGTTCCTGATCGCGCTCGTCGGGTGTTTCGAAGGACTGCGCGTAGAACGCAATGCGGCGAGCGTCGGTAAGCTCACGACGCGTTCCGTCGTCGAATCGATCTTCCTCGTGATCGCGGTTGATGCGGGCTTTTCCATCTTCTTTTCCGTGCTGGGGATATGACATGAGCGAGGCGGGGAAAAACGACGACGTCGTCATCCGCATTCGCGGATTGGTCAACGAGCTTGGCGGCAATCTTATCCACGACCATCTCGACCTGGACGTGAAACGGGGTGAGGTAATGGGCGTGGTGGGAGGTTCGGGCACCGGCAAATCGGTGCTGCTACGTTCGATCGTCGGCCTCAACCATCCCAAATCCGGCAGCATCAAGGTCTTCGGCGAGGAGACGGGTCATTCCGACGCGGAAGAGATTCAGGGTCTGCAATTGCGCTGGGGCGTGCTGTTCCAGGAAGGCGCGCTTTTCAGCTCGCAGACGGTCGCGCAGAACATCCAGGTGCCGCTCCGGCGCTGGACGCATATGTCGCAGAATCTGATGAACGAGGTCGCGGCGATGAAGCTGGCGATCGTGGGCCTGCCAGAAGACGCAGCCAAGAAATTCCCGTCCGAGCTGTCAGGCGGCATGCGCAAGCGGGCAGGCCTTGCCCGCGCGCTCGCGCTGGACCCGGAACTTCTGTTCCTGGACGAGCCCACCGCTGGTCTAGACCCCATATCGGCGGCCCGCTTCGACGAGCTGGTCAAGGATCTGCAGAAAAGTCTGGGCCTGACCGTCTTTATGGTGACCCACGACATCGATAC
>JBEKLK010000163.1:0-7781 GCA_050010235.1 Rhizomicrobium sp. | reverse complement strand
GAATCGGCGTCGCAAATTGTTCCGCCAGCGCGATTCCAGCATCAATCGTGGCGCGCAGATGCCGGAAGCCACGAATTCGCGCGACCGCTTGCTGCTTCGCGACGGCAGATCGCGAGCAACAGCGGCGCTTATGCAGGCGCTCGCCTGCCGGTGATAAACTCTTTCTGCGGCGGTGGCTTAACTGGTCGTCTTGGCCGGCGCAGCAGGTGCTTGAGGCGCTGCGGCAACGGGTGGAGCGATGGGTGCCATCGACGCCCCGAGTGGCGTCATCGGAACCGTGACGCTCGTCGGATAATTGAAATCCGCTCCTGTCGCCGCATCGATGCCGATCCCGATCACGCCGCCGGCGAGAATGTTGCCCAGCGTTGCGCCATTGAAATGCGATGCGATGACGGCGGACCCGTCCTGATAACCGTCCTTCTTGCACGACACATTCAAGTCGCTCTTCGTCTTATGGACTTGCGCATTTCCCGGCGACGTCACTACCAGGTACCTTCGGAATTGACGAGCGTGCATTTTGCGCCGTCTGCCGACGGTGTCGCGACCGCGACAGATTGGGTCGTACCTTCGACGATGCTCGCACAACCCGACAAAGCAATTCCAAGCGCGGCGAGAGCCGCGACCGATGCATGTTTCATTGGATACCCCCCAGATAGAAATGTACGTTACGCGAGTTTCAGTTGCGCCACAACATTCGACCGGGATTGGGCCGTTAAACCAAATATTCGCAGGTTGCCGGGATTTCCCCCGATTGCGTTATTCATGCGAGAGACCTTGAAGTCCCTACATCGCGGGCATTCTGGCGCGGAATGGGTGCGCCGGATAGACGCCCAGAATGGTCAGCTTGCTGGTGAAGAAGCGCAATTCTTCCAATGCAAGTCGGACATTCTTCTCCTGCGGATGGCCTTCGATATCGGCGTAGAATTGCGTCGCGTTGAATGAGCCGCCCAGTTGATAGCTTTCGAGCTTGGTCATGTTGACGCCGTTGGTCGCGAAGCCGCCCATCGCTTTGTAAAGCGCGGCCGGCACGTTGCGAACGCGGAACACGAATGTCGTGATCACCGGCCCCGCATCGAGCGGTGCATCGTCGGGCTCATGCGCCATGATGAGGAAGCGCGTCATGTTGTGCGGTTCGTCTTCGACGTCCGCTTTCAGGATATCGAGACCGTAGATTTCCGCGGCAAGCCCCGACGCGATGGCCGCCACCGTCGGGTCCTTCAATTCCGCCACGTGGCGAGCGGCCCCCGCCGTATCGTGCCAGTTCTGCGCCGTGAGTTTCATGTCGCGGATCAGCTTGCGGCATTGGCCGAGCGCAGGTCCCTGGCTCATCACCGTTTTCAGGCCCTCAAGCGTGGCGCCCTTCACGCCGAGCAATTGGTGGCGCACCCGGTGAAAATGTTCGCCGACAATGTAGAGGCCCGCTTCTGGCAGCAGATGATGAATATCGGCGATGCGGCCGTGAAGAGAATTCTCCACCGGAATGATGGCAAGTTCGGTTTCGCCATCGCGCACCGCCGCCACCGCGTCATCGAAAGTGGGCCGGGGGATTGTTGTCGCATGCGGCAGCGCCTCGCGCGCGGCGAGATTGGCATAGGCGCCCGGCTCGCCCTGGAAGGCCACGCGTTTCGCGCGGGCGATCAGCGTGGATGTCGTCATGGGCGATCGCTCCGGGACGGGCGTCCGAGCAACGCACGTGCTTTTTCGAGATCGGCCGGAGTGTCGACGCTGAGCGGCACCGCGTCAACGCGCGCGACTGCGATCGTCATGCCGGCTTCGAGTGCGCGCAGTTGCTCGAGCTTCTCGCGCATTTCCAGCGGCGACGGCGCGAGTTTTACGAAGCGCGCGAGCGCCGCGCGCCGAAAGCCATAGATGCCGACATGATGGAAGAGCGGGCCGTCACCCGCGGGGACGCGCGCGCGAGAGAAATAAAGTGCGCGGCCGCGCTGGCCGCTGACGTCCCAGACGACGACGGGCTTTACGACACTGGGATTGTCGCGATCGGCGGCATCGTCGATCTCCGCTGCGAGCGTCGAAATGTCGGCGCCGGTGGCAGCCAGCGCGTCGACGACCGCGCGCACGCTGGCCGGATCGAGCGCCGGAAGATCGCCCTGCAGATTGACGACCACGTCGTGATTTCGTTCGGGATCGAACTTCTCCACAGCCGCGAATACGCGATCGGAACCGGACGGCAGATCGGGATCGGTCAGATATGCCGTACCGCCTGCTCTTTCGATCTCGGCTGCGATTTCGCGTTCGGCTGCGGCAACCACGACGGGGCCGACATTCGCCGCGACCGCTTGCCGCCATACGCGTACGATCATCGAAGTACCCGCGATATCGGCGAGCGGTTTACCGGGCAATCTGGTCGATGCCATCCGCGCGGGTATGACGACGATCGCGCTCATTCGAGTCTGCCTTCCAACTTATGCGACGCTTCGCCGCAATGACGCATCAAGGGCGGCGGGTAATGTCGCGCCGGTCCTCACGGGGGGCATCCCGGGTCTCTACGCCCGCACCGCCGTCATTCCCTTCCGAGAACCTCGAGCGGCGCAAGCCCCCTGCAATGCGGAGCGTGACCTTATGGATTCCTGGGAGTGGAACAAGATCATCGGTGCGATTCTCGGCACCTGTTTGTTCGTGCTGATCGTGAAACTCGCATCCGAATCGATCTTCGAAGTGCCCCCGCCCGCCAAGCCCGGCTACGTGGTCGAAGGCGTTCAGGAAGCCTCCGCATCGGCCGGCGCCTCGGCCGCGCCGGTTGAAGAGGCGCTGCCGGATTTCGGCACCGTCCTTCCCGCCGCGAGCGTCTCGGCTGGCCAACAGGTCGCCGAACGCTGCCAGCAATGCCACAACCTCGCCAAGGGCGGTCCGAACAATATCGGCCCCAATCTGTGGGGCATCGTCGGACGTGCGCGCGCGACTCATCCCGGTTTCGATTATTCGAGCGCGATGATGTCGAGCCACGAACCCTGGAGCTTTGAGAATCTGTTTCGCTATCTGAAATCTCCCGCCACCATGGTGCCGGGCACCAAGATGAGTTTCGCCGGACTGCGCAGCGCGCAGGATCGCATCAATCTGCTTGCCTATCTGCGCACGTTGTCGGATTCGCCGGTTGCGATACCGCCGCCTGCGCCGGCGAAGGCCGCGGCGCCATCGGCTTCGACCGCGAAATCGGCCGCGACGCCGACACCGGCCAATGGTGCGGCCGCGCCTCCTGCGGGAACGAAACCGGCGGCAGCAGCGCCCAACACGTCGACGGGAGGCGCCACCGCAAGTCCGGCGACCCAACCGCCGGCGAAGCCGCACTGAGGCTCTTGCGCCGGTACCGGAAAGCGTCGAGCGTGCGGCGATGACCGCACGCGACCCCGTGCTTCTTCTTGCCGTCCCATTGGGATATGCGGGTCTGTGGGCCGTGCCGCTGGCCGAAATTGCACCGGGGCTTAAGACCCCCGTGCATGGTCGCGATAAATACGCGCCCGAAGACGTCGATTATGCGCTCAGCTTCCGTCCCGAACCCGGCCTGTTGAAATCGCTGCCCAATCTCAAGGCCGTGTTTTCGCTGGGCGCGGGCGTCGACGGTTTCCTCGCCGATCCGAGCTATCCGAAGAATGTGCCGCTGGTGCGTTTCGTCGACCGCGGCCTGTCGCGCGAGATGACGCAATATGTCGTGCTGCATACGCTGATGTTTCATCGCCAGCAGCGCTATTTCGATCACGCGCAAATCGAACACAAATGGCGTCAGACCTTTCCGCCGCGTCGCACCGAAGACACGCGCATCGGCATATTGGGGCTGGGCGAAATCGGCACGCTGGCGGCCACCCATTTGCGCGATCTGGATCTCAAGGTTGCGGGCTGGAGCCGCAGCCGGAAGAGCGTCGCCGGAATCGAAAGTTTCGCAGGCGCGGGCGAACTCCAAGCCTTCCTGGCGCGCACGGACATCCTCGTCTGCGTGCTGCCGCTCACACCCGACACGCAAAACATTCTCAATCGCGAGACGTTCGCGGCGCTGCCGGCCGGAGCGTTCGTCATCAATGTCGCGCGAGGTGGCCATCTCGTGGAAGAAGACCTGATCGCTGCGATTGATTCCGGGCATCTCGCGGGCGCCGCACTCGACGTCTTCCAGACGGAGCCGTTGCCGGAATCGAGCCCACTCTGGACACATCCCAAAATTGCAGTGACGCCGCATATCGCCGGTATGAGCGATCCGTGGGCCGCAACGCGCTGGGTGATCGACAGCATGGCGCGGCATGGACGAGGCGAAAAGCTCGCCAATGTCGTCGACATGGCGCTGGGGTACTAACGCATCGCGTCCCTATTGCGGCAATGCGAACGCGACCAGTTGGTCGCCGCGTTTGGTGCCGAGCTTTGCATGACCGCCGGCTGCGATCACCACATATTGCCGGCCCTTCCACACATATGTCATCGGTGTCGCCTGGCCGCCCGCGGGCAAACGTCCGCGCCACAATTCCTTGCCGGTCGCCGCGTCGAAGGCGCGCAGATAATCGTCCATCGCCGCGCCGATGAACACCAGGCCGCCCGCCGTCACGATGGGCGCACCAAGATTGGGCGTCCCGATGGCGCCCAGCAGATATTCGGAAAACGGCAACATGTCTTCTGTCGTGCCGAGCGGGACTTCCCACAGCACGTGACCGTCGCGCATGTCGATGGCGTGCAACATGCCCCAAGGCGGTGGATTGCAGGGCAGCCCGAACGGCGAAACCACGATATCGCGTTCCATGCCGAAAGGCGTGCCCGACTGCGGGGAGATTTCCTTGTTGGGTTGCGCGCGCTTCGCCGCGGCGAACTGGCCGCGCGGAATGAGCGTCACCAGATGCATCATGCTTGAGGTGTTGACATAGACGATGTCGCGACGGGGATCGAAGGCAAGTCCGCCCCAGTTCGTGCCGCCGCCGGTGAAAGGATAGATGATCGTGCCGCGCGTGGATGGCGGAGTGTAAAGACCTTCCGCGCGCGCATTGGCGATCTTGTTGCGGCAGGCGCCGCGATCCCAGAACGTGATTCCGTAAGTGTCCCCCGGCTTGATCCAAGTTGGCGCAAGCGGCTTCGGCGCGATGGGAAATGGCTGTGTGGGCCAAAGCTGTTCGCCGGGCGCGCCGCCTTGCGGCACACGGCGTTCTTCGACGGGAATGAGCGGGGCGCCCGTCATACGGTCGAGCGTGAAGATCAGTCCCTGCTTGGTCGCCTGGATGACGGCGGGCTCGGTCTTGCCTTTGTATGTCACCGTGGCCAGCGTCGGTTGCGCGGGAACGTCATAGTCCCAGACATCGTGATGGGTGACCTGAAACGACCACGCGACTTTGCCTGTCTCGGCGTAAACCGCGACGATGGAATCGGCGTAGCGGTTGTCGCCGGGGCGCGCGCCACCGAAAAAATCGGGACTTGGGCTCGTCGTCGGCAGGAATACGAGACCGCGACCTTCGTCGACGGACATCGGCGCCCAGACATTGGCTGCCCCCGTCGCGGCGGATCCTGCACCCGACCAGCTTGCGGCATTCGGCGCCGTCGGGTCGCGCGGAATCGGATCGAAGCTCCAGCGCAGCGCGCCTGTCACCGCGTCATAAGCATGCACGGTCCCGTGCGGCGCATCGACTCGCTGATTGTCGTCGATCGAGGAGCCGACGATGATGAGGCCGTGCGTCACCACCGGCGCCGACGTGATCTGCACTTCGCCGGACCGGTACATTTTTGGAGACGGCGGAATCGCGATCGTTCCCTTGTCGCCGAAGCCGGTGCATTTGTTGCCCGTCTTTGCGTCGAGCGCGATCAGGCGGCGGTCGTTCGTGGCGACGAAGATGCGCGCGGCACAAAAGCCGTTCGGCGGCGCCTTCGCATCGCGCCAGAAGGTGACGCCCCGGCAGACGAACGCGTTGGGGTAACGCTCGCCGGGGTCGATCTTCGGATCGAAGCGCCAGAGCTGGCGACCGGTCCCGGGATCGAGCGCGCTGACCTCGTCGAACGGCGAGCACAGGAAGAGACGGCCTTCGTCGAGAATGGGGGTGTTCTCAAACGACGCGCGTTGCATGGCGGCGCCCTTGGTCGCCATGTCGCCGGTCGAATAGGTCCAGCTTTGCGTGAGCGCGCCGACATTGGCGGGCGTGATCTGGGCGGCTGCCGAGAAACGTTGTCCGCCCTGGTCGCCGCCATAGGCCGGCCAACCGACATCGGAACCCCATGCGGAAGGTGCCGCCGCGAGCGTCAGCGCCAACCATACCAGAGCCGTCACACCGCGGTGCATGGCGCGCTACGACCTTTGCTCGCCCGCCACCTGCTCGCTCGCCAGATGGACCAGTTCCTCCATCTTGCGGTGGATGGCCTGTTTGGAATGGGCCGTCTTGTGGGCGGCGAAATCCGCGTGGATTTTCTCAAATACCGGATCGGCGCCTTTTCCGATGAGACCGGCCTGGATCGCGGCTTTGACGTAATCGTCCGCCGGGGCGCCCGAAAGACCCAGTTCGCTTGCGGCCCACAGACCCAGAAGCTTGTTGCGACGGGCCATGACCTTGAAATGAAGCTCCTCGTCATGGGCCCATTTGGCCTCGTAGGCTTTTTCGCGCTCGTCGAACGATCCCGTCATCTCCCAACCTCTTGAATATAAAAAGAAAAAATAGACCGGAGGCCCCGATAAGGCCACTCTAGCCGATGCCTGAGTGCTGCGCGACTGTCCGAGCCGCCGCAGCGTGCCCAAGCGTTGCCGCGAGCCCGACCCATCCGCTAAGTTCGCCTTTCGACGGGGACTCGAAAGGTCGAGTCCCCGTTCGCGTTTCGGGCTAGGCCGCACGGAACCCCGCGGAGGAAGTATCCCATGAAACGCCGGCGCATGATTTACGAGGGCAAGGGCAAGATCCTCTATGAGGGTCCCGAGCCCGGCACCCTGATTCAATATTTCAAGGACGACGCGACCGCATTCGACGCCACGAAAAAGGCGACCATCGAAGGCAAAGGCGTGCTCAACAACCGCATTTCCGAATATCTGATGACGCAGCTGAACGCGATCGGCGTGCCGACCCATTTTGTGCGCCGGCTGAACATGCGTGAGCAGCTGGTCAAGGAAGTGGAAATCATTCCGTTGGAGGTCGTGGTGCGCAATGTCGCGGCAGGATCGCTCGCCAAGCGCCTCGGAATCGAGGAGGGCACGGTGCTGCCGCGCTCGATCATCGAGTATTACTACAAATCCGATCAGCTCCACGATCCGTGGGTTTCCGAAGAGCACATCACGGCATTCGGCTGGGCCAACCCGCAGGATCTCGACGACATCGTGAACCTCACCATCCGGGTCAACGATTTCTTATCGGGTCTTTTCCTGGGCGTCGGCATCAAGCTCGTCGATTTCAAGGCGGAGTTTGGACGGCTGTGGGAGAATGACTATATGCGGATCGTGCTGGCCGACGAGATCAGCCCCGATTCGTGCCGCCTGTGGGACGTGACGTCGAACGAAAAGCTCGACAAGGACCGCTTCCGCCGCGACATGGGCGGCGTGGTCGAGGCCTATTCGGAAGTCGCGCGGCGCTTGGGAATCATGCCCGAATCGGTGCAAGGGGAAACGAAGGGCCCCATGCTCGTGAAGTGAACCGGTGAGATGGGTTTTTGGCGGTGGAACAGATGAAAGCGCGCGTGTTCGTCACCTTGAAAAACGGGGTGCTCGATCCCCAGGGCAAGGCGATCGGCAATGCCTTGCACGGCTTGGGTTTTGGCCAGGTCGGCGCCGTGCGCCAGGGCAAGGTGATCGACATCGAACTCGAAGAACGCGACGCGGCAAGAGC
>JBEKLK010000162.1:0-7784 GCA_050010235.1 Rhizomicrobium sp. | reverse complement strand
TTCTAGTCGGGATTGAGCGCCCGCGAAGAGGCGCCGAAACGTCCTCTAACAGCGGTTTAACGTGACGGAAGAGCGCCCAGCAGCGGACGGCCCGGTCATCATCAAGAAATACGCCAACCGGCGCCTCTACAACACCCAGACCTCGAGCTATGTGACGCTCGACCATTTGTGCGAGATGGTCAAAGAGGGCACGGAGTTCGAAGTCCGCGATGCGCGCACGGGCGACGACATCACCCGCTCGGTGCTCACGCAGATCATCTTCGAGGAAGAGGGCAAGGGGCAAAACCTGCTGCCCATCCGCTTTCTGCGCCAGCTGATTCGCTTTTACGGCGACAGCCTGCAGGCTTTCGTGCCGGGCTATCTCGATCTCTCGATGGAAAGCTTCACCAAGAACCAGGAAGCGATGAAGAGCCGCGTGGCGGAGGCGTTCGGCGGCGGCACGAGCGCCATCGAAGCGATGACGCGGCAGAATCTCGCGATGTTCGAGCGCGCCATGAAGATGTTCACGCCTTTCGTGCCGCCCACGGGTCGCGGCGCGAACGAAGCGGATGCGCGCGCTGCCAACGGCGCGGGCGATGCGAAGGCGAAACCGTCCGACGAGATCGGCGAACTCAAGGACGAGATCGAAGCGATGCGCCGCCAGCTTGCCGAACTCGCGCGCGAGCGGAAGTAAGTTCTCCCAAATAGCTTTCTTCGTTCAACGCACGCTCGGCGGCCGTTTGCGCACGCGGAGGCGCGGAGAACAAATCTATGGAGAAACTTCGGAGGAGTCTTGCTATCGCGCCGATAGGCACCAGTTCCTGCATTGCTAATTACTCGCAGTTCGGCGCGCGCTCCGTCTTAAGCCTTCGCCCAGTCCGGTTCGAGCACGGGTTCGCCGAAATGGAAGCCCTGGAAATAATCGACGCCGAAGCTTTCCAGCAGCGCCGCTTCCCCGTCCGAACTCACCCATTCCGCAACCGTCTTGAGTTTGAAGTTGCGCGCCAGTTCGACGAGCGTACGCACGAAGATCTGATTGTCGGGCGAGGATTCGAGGCCCTTCACATAGGAGCCGTCGATCTTGACCGTGTCGACATGCAGCATCTGCAGATTGCGGAACGAGGTGTAGCCCGCGCCGAAATCGTCGATGGCGACGCGACAGCCCATCTCGCGCAGATTGGAAATGAACCGCGCGCTTTCCTCGAAGGCATGCAACGCAGCGGTCTCCGTCAGTTCCACGATCATGCGCTCGGCCACCTGATGGTTCGCGCGCACGTAATTCACAAAGGATTGCAGCCATGACGGATCGCCGGCCGTGGTGCCCGAAACGTTCACTGCCAGGGTCACCTTGGGATGAGCATGCAACTGCGCCACCGTCATTTCGAGCGCATGGCGATCGACCAGCCGGACGAGCCCCAATTGCTCCGCCGCCGGAATGAACTGGCCCGCGGTCGCCACCGTGCCGTCGGGACGGATCATGCGTAGCAGGCATTCGTGATGCACGGGTAGGCGCGTTTTGGCACTGATGATGGGCTGATAGGCGAAAACGAGCCGGTCGTCGTTCAACGCGGCCACCACCTCGTCCGCGATGCCCATCAGCCTGAGCCGCGCCATCTCGCGCTGCGGCGACTTGGCATAGACCGCAAATCCGTCGCGCCCCGCGCCGCGCGCACGATCGAGCGCTTCCTCCGCGCGCAGCATCGCCTCCTGGCTCGACGCCGCGGCCGAAGGCAGCCACACGGCGCCGACGGTGATGGTGGCCGAGACCGTGCCGGCGCGCGTTGCGATCACGTCGCCGCGCACGACGCTGCGCAGCCGTTCGGACACGAGCCCGATTTCGCGTTCGGTGCAATTGCCGAGAATGACGCCGAGTTTGTTGCCGGCCGTGCGCCCGATGATGTCGCTGCCGCGCAGCGAACCCGCGAGTCGTTCGCCCACGGCGACGATCACTTCGTCCGACGCGCCGAAGCCATAGGCTTCGTTGATCATCGCAAGCCGGTCGATGGACGCGACGAGATAGGCGCAGTTGCGTTCTTCGGCCTTTGCCGCTTCGATCGCCTGGGAGAGTTTCTCGCGCAGGCTGGTGCGGTTGAGGTGTCCCGTCAGCTCGTCACGGGTGGCGAGATAGGTCAGGCGCTGCGCCTCGCGCTTGCGCTCGGTGACGACGCGTAAAATTCCCGTCAGTCTTTCGGCGCGACCTTCGGCGCCCGACATGCGCACGCCGCACATCTCGAACCACACATTGCCCATGGCGGAGGCGGCTTCGAATTCGATTTCGAACGCGGAATCCTTGTGCGAATTTTCGCGCAGCAGCGAAGCGAGCCGGTCTCGTCCGGCGGCGCTCATCCAGGCGCGCAATGCATCGCCGCGCACGAGCTTGTCGGGATCGGTATGCGACGCGAGCGTTTCGACGGCGCCGTCCCACACGATGCGGTCGTCCGCCATCGTCCAGTCGAACGCGGCCTCGCCGGCGCCGGTCATCGCGAGACGCAGTCGTTCTACGTCCTGCGCTGCCGCCAAAGCGCGCATGCCATCGACGGGCTTCTTTGGAAGCGTCTGTCTTAGCACCAACCACCATCCCCGGCCGATTTTTCTCTGGCCTTTGGAGCAGCATGGGGCTGGGAAATTAAAATTCCCGAAACTTTTACTGCAACGCACCGCAATTGGTCGTCCGGCGCGCGCTTTGCGTTAAAGAAGGGTTATGACGGACGCATGCACCTTTCCGATTGTCGCCGCGACGGGGATCGCGCGGGTGCGCGCGATCGAAAAACCGCATTGCGACAAGGGATTGCAGCAGGATATCGCGGCGCAAACGCCGCGCGAAGGCGGCACCGGCACATCCGGCGAACGTCGGCAGGCGTCCCATTCCGGCACAGACTGGCGTGGACCCAATTGGAACGGACCGCGCCTCCAGGCCGCATTCGTCGCCCAGGTTCTGGGCCAGGTTCTGGCGCCGGAAGCCCGCGACCCGCGTCTAGCGCTCGCGGCGTATCAGGGCAATGACATTCGAGGGATGCAACGCCGGTTGCTCGACAGCGAGGTTTGACCGCTTCGCGCAAGCGAGAGCTGCGCCCAGAAGTGCTGCCGCCGAAAACAATGCAAGCGACGTGTGTGCTTCGAGACCGCGCGTCATGTCGGCCGCGGCGCCCGCGAGCAAGGCAAAACCGCATACGATCGCCTGAATCGACGAGTCCGCCGCGATTCGACGATGCCGGACGGCGAATGTCAGGATCGCACAAACCGAAGCGAACAATGCCGCCATGGCGATGTAGCGCGCGCCGGTCATGGCCGCCACGATTCCCGCCGCGCAGCCGAGCACGAGCACCGCGGTCGCAATGATCGCGGGAGGCGGCCCCTCGAACGACGCAGCGAGCGCCAGCGCGAGCGCGGCCGGCGCGAGCGATATGACGATGAGCGCAACCGCTTCCGTCAGCATCAGCGCGGATGCCGCGCCATGAGCGGTGGCAAACAGATCCGCGAGCGACAGCGCGCCGTAAAGCGCCGAGGCGAATTGCACATAGCGGCGCGCATCGGTGCGCGCGCGCGAAACAAGCAGCGCTGCGAGAATGGCCGAGAGCGCCAAGACGCTCGCAAACGCGAGATCCCCGACATTCGCGCCCGGAGCGATCATGGGCGGCCCCGCTTCGGATCGAGCAGAAGCGCCTTGACGTCGACGAGCATCCGCTCCACGCGATCGAGCCGCGCGGCCAGATCGGCGACTGCGCGGCCGATGTCTGCAAGATCGGCCGGCGCGGGCCGCGGCACCGGTGTGGAAATTCCCGCATGCGTCGCGACGTCTTCCGCGGAGGCCGCGATCAATGCGGCGATGATCGCAACGTCGTGCGCGGTGAGTTCGCGCTGGTCCTTCCAGATTTCCGCAATCTCGGATTCCGAAACGCCCAGCGCGCGCGCCAGATCCGGCCGCGACAGATGCGCCGCCGCCAGTCTTCCGTCGAACCACGCCGAATCGAAAAACAACGCCATGGCGCGACATTACGCGGATTCGGCTAAAATCTGCAGGGGCAAGTAGGTGGAAGGAATCTTAGCGCAGAGGCCGCCGAGGATACGCAGAGGCCGCAGAGGAAGCCGCTGTTATTCGTAGCCTCTGGCAGCAACTAATAGAGAGGCGGCATGACGCCAGGGATTCGGTGAAGGTTCAAACTTCGAGTCTTTTGTCCACGCCATCATTGCGGCAAGGAACCTCCGAAGGTCAGGATTTTCCCAACTGTCCGTATTCCCGCTTAGGTCTGCTTCGAGCGCAGCCACAAATCTCAAGAAACTTTGCTTGTCCGAGACGGGCTTTATATCAAGCGGGTTTGGCACTTGCGCACTGCTCTGTCGACCAAATTTAAACCATCTCATGTTGTGGGTCTCCGTCTACTCTGCGCCCTCCGCACATCCTCCGCGTCCTCTGCGCTAAAAATCTTCAGGTCCAGCCCGAAGATCGCGGTTCGGCGAGCCTCAGTAGTCCGGGTGGCCGATCATGGCGGCGCCGAGCATGCGGCCGTAGCCGCCCTGCTGCACGACCACCGCCACCGCATCGTGGGGAGCCTCGGTGCCGTCCTGTCGCGGCAGATCGAGCGACACGGCAGGCCCTTTCCAGATTCCGATCGCCTTAATGTCGCGCACGACATTGCGATAGGTGATGGTGCGGCCCTCGTTTTCGCCGGCACCGATGCTGACGGTCGCCTTGCCGAGAATGTGAAACATCCAGATGGTGGCTTCCGGTCCGTCATGGATGAGCGCCGGTCCGACCTGGACATGAATTTCCTGATGCGTCGCGCGCAGAACGACCGGAACCGCATCCATGTCGCCTTCACGCTGCGCGATCGCCGCATCGATGGCGACGTCGCGGCTGCCGATCTCGTCGGTGATCCCGTCCACGATCATCTGGGGCGTATAGACGCCGCCATGCCCCATAGTCTCCGAATAGGATTTCTGGCGGCGCGTATTGGTTTCGCTGGCGAGCGTGTCCTTCCAGCCCATCATGTCCCAATAGGTGATGGGCATACTCAGCGCGAGCACGTCTTTGCGATCCGCCAGGCGACCGAGCATAGCGTCGGCGGGAGGGCAGGAACTGCAGCCCTGGCTGGTGAAGAGCTCCACCACGACGGGACGCTTTCCGCCGCCGGCCTGTGCCGTGCCCGCGACCAGAAGAACGGCCACGGCAAGCGCCAAGCCCCAGACTGCCTTCGATTTCGTCATGGGCGCGAGAATAGGGTTAGGCCTGTACGGTCTCCAGTCACTTCGGCTTGAAACCTCTTACTTTCTGCCATTGTGGACCCATTGGCCCCGTTCGCGGAACCGCTATTTTCCCGTTCCGCGCGCTTCTGCCGCGGTTTTCCGACAACGCCGAACGTCCTTAACCTATGAAATTGCGCAAGCCGGCGGTGAATGCGGCCGGTTGTTCGAGCTGGGGCAAGTGGCCCGCGCCGGCAATCGCGACGAGCCGGCTGCCCGGGATGTCCCGTTGCAGCGCTTCCGCCCGGTCCAACGGCGTATGGCGATCGTCTGCGCCCCACAGGATCAGAGTAGGCATAGCGGGAGGGTGTGCCGGCGGCCGGCCGGCGAGACAGCCGCGCAAAATTGCGAAGAGCGCCGGACTCGATTCGATGCAACGCGCGACTTGGTCGTCGGAGAGGAAATTCGGATCGGCGAACATGTTGCGGATCGCTTGCGCATTTATGCCGTCGCGGTTGCGGCGTTTCCACATCAGCGCTCCCATCGGCGTGCGCAGATAGAACCGGACGATGGCGGGAAGCGCGATGAACTGACCGCCGTTGACGCAGACCAGATGCGTCACCCGGCTCGGGCGTGTGCAGGCGAAGGCCCGCGCCAAAGTTCCGCCGAAGGAATTTCCCACAATTGCAGCGCGGTCGACCTGCACCTGATCGAGAAAGCCTGCCAGCCAATGGCTCAGTGTTTTCCAGTTGGCCCGCGAAATCGCCTGCGAGCGCCCAAATCCCGGCAGGTCTGGCGCAATGACGTCGTAGTGTTTCGCAAGCGCGTCGCGCACGGGCGACCAGTGAAAGCCGGCATCCGCCATGCCGCCTTGAAGCAACACGATCGTGCGGCCCTTGCCGCCGCGCCAGAAATGGACGCGTCTCGCGCGGCGCAAGCGCAAAGCGGCAGGGAGGTTGAGGCCCATGCAGAATCCGCCGCTATGCCGCGCGCAGATTCCTCAGCACATATTGCAGGATGCCGCCATTCTCGAAATAGGCGATCTCGTCGGCCGTGAGGATCATCAGGGTCAACGGCAGTTCGGCATTCGGTTTGTCGGGATAATGGATCGTCGCGGTGACCTTCATCCCCGTCGAAAGCTTTCCCGACAATCCCGGAATGTCGATCGCCTCGCGCCCCGTCAGCGCATAATCCTTGCGCGTCTTGCCGGCGGCGAACACGAAAGGTGCCACGCCCATGCCGATCAGGTTCGAGCGGTGGATGCGCTCGAAGCTTTCCGTGATCACGGCGCGCACGCCAAGCAGCTTCGGTCCCTTTGCGGCCCAATCGCGCGACGAACCCGTGCCGTATTCCTTGCCCGCGATCACCACGGTCGGCACGCCGTCCTTCTGATAGCGCATCGCCGCGTCGAAGATCGACATCTCCGCGCCCGACGGCTGCGCGCCGGAATAATAGATCGTATTGCCGCCTTCCTTGCCGCCCATCATTTCGTTGCGGATGCGGATATTGGCGAAGGTGCCGCGCACCATCACTTCGTCGTTGCCGCGCCGCGCGCCGTAGGAATTGAAATCGGCATATTCGATGCCGTGCTCGATCAGATATTTGCCGGCCGGTCCGTCCTTCTTGATCGAACCTGCGGGACTGATGTGGTCGGTGGTGATGGAATCGCCGAACAGGCCCAGGATGCGCGCGGCCTTGATGTCGGCCACGCCACCCGGCTTCGCGGTCATGCCGTCGAAATAGGGCGGATGCTTCACATAGGTCGATTTGGCGTCCCAGGCATAATTCTGGCCCTTGACCACTTTGACTTTCTTCCAGTCCGGGCCGCCGTCGAACACATTGCCGTAACGCTTGCGGAAACTTGCGGGCTTCACCGCCTTGCGGATCGCTTCGGCGATCTCCTTGGGCGACGGCCAGATTTCCCGGAGATAAACGGGTTCGTTCTCCTGGTCGTAGCCGACCGGTTCGTGCGTCAGATTGATGTTGATCGAGCCCGCGAGCGCATAGGCGACCACGAGCATGGGCGAGGCCAGATAATTCGCGCGCACCTGCGCATGGACGCGGCCTTCGAAATTGCGGTTCCCCGACAAGACGGCCGCCGCCACGAGATCGCCGTCCGTGACCGCTTTCGCGACATTCTCCGGCAGTGGACCGGAATTGCCGATGCAAGTGGTGCAGCCATAGCCGACCAGCCGGAAGCCCAGCTTGTCGAGCGCGGTATCGAGACCCGCTTTGGCCAGATAGTCGGTGACGACCTGGCTTCCCGGTGCGAGCGAAGTCTTGACCCAGGGGCGAACCTTCAACCCGCGCGCGACGGCCTTCTGCGCCACGAGGCCCGCGCCGATCATCACGCTCGGGTTGGAGGTGTTGGTGCAGGACGTGATCGCCGCGATCACCACGTCGCCATGTCCGATAGTGTATTCCGTGCCTTCGACTTTCACGCGGCGATTGGCATCGTCTTCCTTCTTGAACACGTCCATCAATGCGGTCGCGAATTCCTGCGACGCATTGGCGAGCGAGACGCGATCCTGCGGCCGGCGCGGACCGGCGAGGCTGGGCTCGACCGAAGCCAGATCGAGCGCGAGCGTATCGGTGAAGACCGGTTCCTCGCTCTTCGCGGTGCG
>JBEKLK010000161.1:0-7828 GCA_050010235.1 Rhizomicrobium sp. | reverse complement strand
CCGCCTCCTCGACCGTCATGTCGAGCACGTCGGCGATCGACTTGTCCTTGTAGCGCACCTCCAGCGTCTCGCGGTCGTAGCGCTTGCCCTTGCACACGTCGCAGGTGACGTAGACGTCGGGCAGGAAGTGCATCTCGATCTTGATGACGCCGTCGCCCTGGCAGGCTTCGCAACGGCCGCCTTTCACGTTGAATGAAAAACGCCCGGCCGCGTAACCGCGGGCCTTGGATTCGGGCAGCTCGGTGAACCAGTCGCGGATGGGCGTGAACGCGCCCGTATAGGTCGCCGGGTTCGACCGCGGCGTGCGGCCGATGGGCGATTGATCGATGTCGATCACCTTGTCGAGGAATTCGAGCCCTTCGATGCGGTCGTGGGGTGCGGGATGCTCGCGGGCGGCGTTGAGCTTGCGCGCTGCCGATTTGTAGAGCGTTTCGATCACCAGCGTGGATTTGCCGCCGCCCGACACGCCGGTAATGCAGGTGAAGGTGCCCAGCGGAATCTGCGCCGTCACATTCTTGAGGTTGTTGCCCCGCGCGCCCACCACCTTCAACCAGCGGTCATAGTTGGGCTTGCGCCGCTTCGCAGGGATGGGAATCTGCTCGATGCCCACGAGATATTTGCCCGTGAGGCTTTTCGGCGAACGCATGATGTCGGCCGGCGTGCCTTCGGCGATGATCTCTCCGCCATGGATTCCGGCGCCAAGCCCCATATCGATCACATGGTCGGCCGAACGGATGGCTTCTTCGTCATGTTCCACGACGATCACGCTGTTGCCGAGATCGCGCAGGCCCTTGAGCGATTCGAGCAGCTTCGCATTGTCGCGCTGATGCAGGCCGATGGACGGTTCGTCCAGCACATAGAGCACGCCCGTGAGCCCGGAGCCGATCTGGGAGGCCAGCCGGATGCGCTGGCTCTCGCCGCCGGACAAAGTGCCCGAGCCGCGCGCCAGCGTCAGATAATCGAGCCCCACATTGTTGAGGAATTTGAGCCGCGCGCGAATCTCCTTAAGGATGCGTGCGGCGATTTCCTGCTGCTTCTTGCTGAGATCCTTGTCGAGATCGCGAAACCAGGTATCCGCAAGCCGGATCGATTGCGCGCACACTTCGCCGATATGCTTGCCCGCGATCTTCACCGCCAGCGCTTCGGGTTTCAGGCGATAACCCTTGCAGACATCGCAGGGGCTCGTGTCCTGGTAACGCTCCATGTCTTCCCGGATCCACGCCGAATCCGTTTCCTTGTAGCGGCGCTGCATGTTGGGAATGACACCTTCGAAGGTCTTCTTCGTTTCGTAGCGGCGCAGGCCGTCGTCATAGATGAATTTGATCTCGTCCTCGCCCGAACCGTAGAGGACGATGTCGCGCGCGCGCTTGGGCAGGTCCTCCCAGGCTTCGTTGAGCGAGAATTTGTAGTGGCGACCCAGCGCTTCCAGCGTCTGCAGATAATAGGGCGACGACGATTTGTGCCAGGGCGATAGCGCGCCGTTTTTCAAGGTGATGGTTTCGTCGGGCACGATGAGCGCGGGATCGAAATAGAGCTGCGTCCCGAGCCCGTCGCAGGCGGGGCAGGCGCCATGGGGGTTGTTGAACGAGAACAGTCGCGGCTCGATTTCCGGAATCGTGAAGCCGGAGACGGGGCAGGCGAATTTCGACGACATCATCAGCCGCTTGGGCTCGCCTTTCTCCTTCACATCGGCGAACTCGGCGATGACGAGGCCTTCGGACAGGTTGAGCGCGGTTTCGATCGAATCCGGCAGGCGGTTGCCGATATCCTTCTTCACGGCGATGCGGTCCACGACCACTTCGATATCGTGCTTGATCTTTTTGTCCAGCGTCGGCGTCTCGCCGATCTCGTAGAATTTGCCGTCCACCTTGACCCGCTGGAAGCCCTTCTTCTGCAGCTCCAGCAATTCCTTGCGGTATTCGCCTTTGCGGCCGCGCACGATGGGCGCCAGCAGAAAAAGCCGCGTCCCTTCGTCGAGCGCGAGGATGCGGTCGGCCATCTGGCTGACGGTCTGGCTTTCGATGGGAAGTCCCGTCGCGGGCGAATAGGGAACGCCCACCCGCGCGAACAGCAGGCGCAGATAATCGTAGATCTCGGTGACGGTGCCGACGGTCGAGCGCGGATTGCGCGAGGTCGTTTTCTGCTCGATGGAGATCGCGGGCGACAGGCCCTCGATGTGATCCACATCGGGCTTCTGCATCAGCTCCAGGAACTGCCGCGCATAGGCGGAAAGGCTCTCGACATAGCGTCTCTGGCCCTCGGCATAGATGGTGTCGAAGGCGAGCGAGGATTTCCCCGAGCCCGAAAGCCCGGTGATGACGGTCAGCGTATCGCGCGGAATCTCGACGTCGATATTCTTGAGATTGTGCTCGCGCGCGCCGCGAATGGAGATGTTTTTCAGCATGGGTTCCCGGATCGAAACGGCTAGCTTGTGCTATCGGCCTTGTGCCCGGCAAGCGCCGGACCCCCATGGCCGCAGAACGGAACAAACAACGAACATTCTTTAGTCCGACTCGGACCGAAATGTCCATCGCCCCTGTGCGGTGATTCGCCTTGCGCGTTTCGCCCGGACCGGCGTTATCTCGCCGCCGTCGAATGCGAGGCGTGTGTTCAGGTGGGTGCAGGGCAAGGTTTTTTCAACGGCGGCGCGCATGCGATGCGCTACCGGCCGGAGATCGACGGGCTGCGCGCGCTCGCGATTCTGCCCGTCGTGCTCTTCCATTACGGCATCGGCCCGTTTCGGGGCGGCTTCGTGGGGGTCGATGTCTTCTTCGTCATCTCCGGCTACCTGATCACGTCGCTGATCCATGGCGAGATGCAGGACACCCGCTTTTCGGTCGGGAAATTCTACGAGCGCCGCATCCGGCGCATTTTCCCGGCCCTGTTTGCCATGCTCGCGATCGTTTCGGTCGCGGCCGTCTTCATCCTGTTCCCGTACGATCTCGTGCGCTATGCGAAAAGCCTGCTGGCGACCGCCGCGTTCGCATCGAATTTCGAGTTCTGGAACGAGGCGGGTTATTTCGACGTCGCCGGCGGCGAAAAGCCGCTGCTGCATTTGTGGTCGATCGCGGTGGAGGAGCAGTTCTATTTTCTCTTTCCGCTTGTCCTGCTGCTGTTCCGGCGCAGTTCGAAGGCCGGGTTGCTGACAGCCATCGGCGCGATTTTCGCGGCATCTTTCGCGCTCGGCATCTGGGGCGTGGTGCAGGCGCCCTCGGCGACGTTCTATCTGCTGCCCGCGCGCGCCTGGGAATTGATGCTGGGCGCGCTCCTGGCGCTGGGCGACGTTCCGCCGCTCCGCAATCGCGCGGTGGCCGAAGCGTTGGCCGCATTCGGGCTCCTGCTGATCGCATATGCCGTCGTCGCGTTCACGGCCGGGATGCCGTTTCCGGGGCCGGCCGCGTTCATTCCCTGCGCAGGCGCGGCACTTGTCATTTACGCGACGAGCGCCAGCGAAACCTGGACGGGCAACGCGCTTGCGTGGCGGCCCGTCGTGTTTGTCGGCCTGATCTCCTATTCGCTCTATCTGTGGCACTGGCCGATTTTCGTTCTCGCCCGCTATGCCGCGTATCGAAATCTGTCTGTCGCCGAAAGCGCCGGCCTCATCGCGCTATCGTTCGTGCTGGCCGTGTTGTCCTGGCAGTTCGTCGAGAGGCCGTTTCGCAATCGTGCGTTCCATTTTTCGCGGCGCGCTTTGTTCACTGGTGCTGCCACCGCGATGGCGGCAACCGCCGCTTGTGCGGCCTTCGCGGTTTCGGCCGACGGTTTCCCCGGGCGGCTGCGGCCCGACATTCGCGCGATCCTCGCCGAAGAGAACGACCACGAACCGCGCATCGATCGTTGTTTCGGGCTGACGGCGCAGGATCTGCGCGATGGCCGGCTGTGCCGCATCGGCAATGGGGCGGCGGCCCCCAGCTATCTCCTGTGGGGCGATTCCCATGCAGACGCGATCCTGCCGGCCGTCGAAGACATCGCGTCGCGCAAAGGACGCGTGGGTCTCTTTGCGGGCGCGGCAAGCTGTCCGCCTCTGTTGGGCGCGGATCGCCTGGATGTGCCGGGCTGCCGCGCGTTCAACGACGAAGCGCTCAAGATTGCGCTACGCAAGGATATTTCCGAAGTCATCCTGGCTGCCCGCTGGGGGAAGGACGCGGAAGGTTCGAACTATGGGGACGAACCCCATGGCCGCATCGCCTTCGTCGATGATGCTTCCGCCGGCACGTCGGACGCCGACAATCGGGCGGTGTTCGCGCGCGGGCTGGAGCGCACGGTGCGCGCCCTGGTCCATGCCGGAAAGAAAGTCGTGCTGGTCGCCTCGGTGCCGGAAATCGGCTGGGCCGTTCCGCCGGTGCTGGCGCGCCTGCGATTTGCGAACAATTACGGCACGCCCAGTCTCGCGAAGGCGCGCTATCTGCAACGTCAGAGTTTCGTTCTGGACGAGCTGGCGCACCTGAAGACCGCGTACAACGTGACGGTCGTCTATCCCGATCGGATTCTCTGCGCCACCGGCGCATGCGAGGTGACGCTCAATGGACTTCCGATCTATCGCGACGCGCATCATTTGACCGTGCCGGGCGCGAAGCAGCTGGAGCCGCTGTTCGAACAGGCGCTGTGAGGGGCCGAAGGTGAAATGGTGAAGGGATGCGGCGCCTCGGACGCTACGCGCGATTGTGGCTGACACTCTCTACTCTCCATGGACGGGCTTGACCCGTCCACCCAGTCAGCGAGCGTCTGCGAGCTGAATTATGCGCACACGAATTTGCGGAAATTACTCGCCGCGCAGCCCGCCTTCGCTAAAGCTGCGGCGGGTCAGGAGAGTCACTTCGTCCGCCGAAGCCTTGGCATAGGCGGAACGCGCGGCGGCTGGGTGGCCGGCTCGGGGGCCGGCCATGGAGAGGTTTGGTGATCTGGTATATTGTCGACGAAACTCATACGGAGCGGCACCATGCTACCGGATCATCGAACGATGAAGCGCGGGATGTTGCCACGGCCGGTGCGCGGATGGCGACTCCTGCTCGTGCTTTTCCTCAGCATGCTGTTCGCGTCGGCAGCGAGTGCCGCCGGCGTGAACACGCCAGGCCCCAGCGCCGCGCTGTTCAACCATCCCTATTACAAATGCGTCACCAATTATTACGTCGCCGCCACGGGCAGCGACTCCAACAACGGAACGACCGCCGGCACACCCTGGCTGAGCTTGCAGCATGCCAATGACTCACTGCCCACCGGCGGCGCCGCGGCCGGGTCCTGTATCAATGTCGCGCCCGGGTCCTATTCCGGCGGCGTCTCGCTCACCGCCGGCGGTTCGCGCGCGTCGGCGAGCGGATATGTCGTCTATCGCTGCACGGCGCTGGACGCGTGCACCATCACGGCGGCCGGCTGGACGACCGGCGCGTTCGACGCGACGCTCACCGGCGCGGGCACGTTCCATCCGGCCTATCTGATCTTCGACGGCTTCAACATTGTTGCGAACGCGTCCTACCAATACTCCGTCGCGATCTCGTGCTGGGACGGCAATGTCGCCACCTCCGCAACCTGCCATCACTGGATGATGCTCAACAACATCATCTCGGGTTACGGCGAAGGCGGGATCGACCAGGCGGACGGCGAATATTACATCTCCTCGCACAACGCGATTCACGACAACGGCGTTTTCTGCGACGGGCAGATCTATGGTTCCGGCCTGTCCTATGTCGTGTTAAAGGCGGTCGCGCATTACAAGCCGACGCCCGACGACACCAACGCCAACGACAACGCCGCGCTGAACCTGATCGGCATTCAGGGGCCGGATTTTCTATTCCACAATCTCGTGGCCTGGAATGTCACCTACAACAATCGCAACACCTGCAAAGGCAGCGACACCGACGGCAACGGAATCATCATGGATTCCTTCAGCACCGGAAACGGAAATACCGTCAGCTACAAGGACCCGACGCTCGTCGCCTTCAACGTCGTCTACAACAACGGGGGAGGCGGAGTTCACATCTTCTTTTCCGAAGACGTGACGGCCGCGAACAACACCGTCTACAACCAGTATCTCGATCCCAACAATGTGGGCGCGGCGCGGGCGGGCATCGATACCAACCAAAGCTATGGCGACACGATCGTCAACAATCTCGTGGTGGCGATTCCCGTCGCGCCCGGCAAAGGCGGCTGCGCGTTCGGCGTCAAACCCTACACACAGTTCAACAGCGCCATGATCGGCGGCGGCATTGCAGGCGAGCCTGCCGATATCTTCAGCCACAACATCACGGAACTTCAGGGCGGCCACAATTCGTGTTGGGGATCATTCGGCGAGGATTCGCCGACGGGCGAAAACCCCATGTTCAATGCCGACACCTATTCCTGCACGTCCAATCTGTGCGCGACGAACCCGGCCTGGATCAATGCGGGGCTAGGCTCGACGGGGACCGAGAAAACGCAGCCCAAAGGCGCCAACTTCGCGCTTGAGCCGGACAGCCCCGCGATCGGATATGGGCTGACGGAAACCTGGCTGCCCACGCAGTCGGTGGACGCCGGCGCGTGCTATCACACGGAAGCGACGTGTCCGCGGGAGCACCCCAATTGAGCCCGCGCTACTGGCGCCGTTCACGCGACGTTTTGGAAAATCGTACTTCGTTCGGATTTAAGCCGCTCTCGGTATTGTGGAACGCGGCGGCGCAACGGCGAGTGCCGTATCCAGCGCGGCCATCAGCTCGGCGGCATCGACGGGCTTGGTGAGATAATTGAAAAACCCGGCCGCAAGGCCTCGCTCGATATCACGGCGCCCCGCACTGGCGCTCAACGCGATAACGGGAACGTCCGCGGTTGCGGAATCCGCGCGAAGGAGGGCCAGCGCGCTATATCCGTCCATACCCGGAAGATTGATGTCCATGAGGATCACGTCGGGACGGTGGACCTGCGCGAGGTTCACGCCGAGACCGCCGGTGGTGGCGCTGAGAAGGCGCAAGTCGGGGCGGCGTCCTATCAGCATTTCGACGAACTTCAGATTCGCCGGGTTGTCTTCCACATAAAGCACCGTCGAAACCGGCGGCAACGCATGGGCCTCGTCGGCCGGAGATCGTCCGGCGATATCCGCGAGTGCGAATTCCGCGGCACTGACGGTCATCAGATCGACCCAGAAAACGGATCCCGTGCCGACATCGCTTTCCACGCCGACCGATCCGTGCATTTCTTCGACAAGCCGTTTGGTCACGACCAGCCCGATGCCGGTCCCCTGTTCGACGCCGGCCTCGTGGCCCAGACGGTTGAACGGCTGATAGAGAAGGGCAAGCATCTCGGGCGTCAGTCCCACGCCTGTGTCGGCAATGCTGACGCGAACCCGGCCGTCCGTTTGCACGCGACATTGGATGACAACCGAACCCTCCGGACGGTTGTATTTGATGGCGTTGGAAATGAGGGCCACGAACACCTGCTTGAGCCGCATCGCGTCTGCGTAGACAAAGCAGGGCTCTTCGAAGGCAGGGAACGTCATCGCGATTCCCCTCTTTTGCGCCTGTGGCTCCATCACGTTGCGGCAATCGGCGAGAACCTCGGCAAGGGCGACCGGTTCCGGCGACAAAGTCAGTTTTCCTGATTCGATCAGCGACAGGTCGAGCACTTTGTTGACCAGGTCGAGCAGATACCACCCGGCTTCGAGGATTTGCGCGATGCTTGCCGCCTGGTTCTCCGACGGGGCCGGTTTGTCGGATTCCATCAGTTGCGCGAAGCCGAGAATGGCGTTGAGCGGCGTGCGCAATTCATGGCTCATGCTGGACAGAAACTCCGACTTCGCCAGATTCGCCTTCTCAGCGAGCACCTTGGCGTCCAGCAACTCGATCTCGACGCGTTGGCGCTC
>JBEKLK010000160.1:0-7866 GCA_050010235.1 Rhizomicrobium sp. | reverse complement strand
GTTGGGCTGGCTCGCGCCAAAGAGCTTTCCATGCTCGCCGAAAAACTTCCCGCCGAGACGGCTCTGTCATGGGGACTGATCAATCGCGTCTTCGACGATGCTGCGCTGATGGACGAGGCGCTCGCATTCGCCAAGAGACTCGCCGACGGACCAACCCAGTCGCTCGCGACCATCCGGCGACTCTATTGGGAGAGTCCGCACAATTCCTTCGAGGCCCAAATCGACCTCGAACGTCAATCGCAGCAGCGGGTCGGCAAGACGGAAGATTTCATGGAAGGCGTGAGCGCCTTTCTGCAAAAGCGGCCAGCCAAGTTCAAAGGAAAATAATTTTTCATTAACCAAACAATCCGCGGATTGGGCCGCTTGGTCGCGTCAGCGTGACTTGCGCCGCGGGCCAAACTGCGGCCCTATCGCGCCCGGATGGTTGTCCGGCCCAGCCCGGTTCTCGCGGCGATAACGGCCCCAGTTCACAACAGGAGTTCAATCAATGCGACGCAGTTTTATCGCGCTCGCCGGCCTCGCAGGCACGGCATGCGCAGTTCTTGGCGCCACAGCAGCGTTCACCGAAACGGCGCCGGCCCACACCCAATACGGCACTTGGGGCGTCGAACTCAGCGGAATGGATAAGAGCGTTCGGCCGGGCGACAACTTCTTCATGTTCGTCAACGGCAGCTGGTACAAGAACGCCGTCATTCCGCCGGATCGGGCAAGCACCGGTTCGTTTCAGAATCTACGAATCCTCAGCGAAACGCGAATGAATGCCATCGCGGCGTCGCTCGATGCGAAGCCTTACGATCAGCTCACCGACGACGAGAAAAAATTGCGCGATCTGTACGACGCGTATCTCGATCAGAAGCAGATCGACGCGAACGGCCTGACACCCGCCAAAAAAGATCTCGATTATATCGCGGGCCTGAAGACGCTGGACGATGTTGCAGCCGCCATGGGCGATCCGCTGCTGCAACTCGACGGACCGATGGGCGTCGGAATCGGTATCAATGAAAAGGATCCGAACGCCTATGCGATCGACCTCGGACAATCCGGACTCGGAATGCCAGATCGCGATTATTATCTGAAGGACGATCCGGCGCTGGCCGCCGCGCGCGACGCTTACAAGAAGCATCTCGCGGCGATGTTCACGCTTGCGGGTCTGAGCGATCCCGACAAGCGCGCGCAAGGCGTTTTCGACCTCGAAGTCAAGATGGCCCAGGCCGATTGGCCGAACGAAGACCGCCGCAACGAGGACAAGGTTTACAATCCGATGTCCTATTCGGAATTGAAGGCGCTGACGCCGCAATTCCCCTGGGACGCCTATTTCAAGACCGCGGGTATTTCGACCGCCAATGCGGCGGGCGAACGCCAGGTCATCGTGGCAGAGAATTCGGCGTTCCCGAAACTGTCGCAGATATTCGCGGACACGCCGGTCGACGTCTGGCGCGATTATCTGACGGCGCACTACTTGCACACCTATGCGGCGTATCTGCCCAAGACGTTCGACGATGAGGACTTCGCGTTCTACAGCACCACGCTGCAAGGCGTAACCCAACAGCTTCCGCGCACCGCGCGCGCGGCGCATCTGCTGGACAATTCAATGGGAGAAGCGCTGGGCAAGGACTATGTCGCGAAATATTTCCCGCCCGAGGCAAAGGCCAAAGCCGTCGAGTTGGTGAACAATCTGCTCAAGGCCTATGACGCGGATATCCGCACCTTGACCTGGATGACGCCCGCGACGCGCGAAAAAGCGCTGAACAAGTTGCATCACTTCGGCGTCAAGATCGGCTATCCCGATCATTGGCGCGATTATTCCGCGCTCGCGATCAAGCGCGACGATCTGCTAGGCGACATTCAGCGCGCCTCTGCGTTCGAGTGGAATCGGGAGCTCAAGCGGATCGATCAGCCCGTTGACAGAACGGAATGGGGCATGACGCCTCCTACCGTCAACGCCTACAACAATCCCCAGGGCAACGAAATCGTGTTTCCGGCCGCCATCATGCAGCCGCCCTTCTTTGATCCGAATGCGGACGACGCCGTGAACTATGGCGGCATCGGCGCGGTGATCGGCCACGAGATCAGCCACGGCTTCGACGATCAAGGCGCGAAGTTCGGCCCGACCGGAAAGCTGGAAAACTGGTGGACGGATGCCGACAAGACGGCATTCGAGGCGAAAACGAAGGCGCTCGGCGCGCAATATGACAGCTACGAGCCGTTGCCGGGGCTGCACATCAACGGCGCCTTCACGATGGGCGAGAACATGGCCGACAATGCCGGCATCGCGATCTCGCTCAAGGCCTATCACATCTCGCTGGGCGGCAAGAAAGCGCGCATCATCGACGGCTATACTGGCGATCAGCGGTTCTATCTGTCGTTCGGCCAGATCTGGCGGGGCAAACTGCGCGACGGTGCGCTGCGGCAGCAGGTGCTTGCCAACGAGCACAGCCCGCCGGAGTTCCGCGCCATCGGCGCCACGCGCAACCAGGACGCGTGGTATGCGGCCTTCGACGTCAAGCCCGGCGACAAATACTATCTCCCGCCGGATAGCCGCGTGCACCTCTGGTAAAGGAGTGCGAGCAACGGGAGGCCGACGATGAAAACTTTTGCTGTCGTTTTGGCGGGTATTGCCTGCTCCGTCTGCGTGGCGTCCGGCATCGCCGGCGCGCAGGCGCCCCTTGCCCACCCCACCTTCGGAAACTGGGGCGTAGACCTGACGAGCATGGACAAGAGCGTGAAGCCGGGCGACGACTTTTTCATGTATGTCAGCGGCGCCTGGTATAAGAACGCCGTGATCCCGCCGGACCGCACGCGAACGGGTTCGTTCGACGATCTGCAGATCCTCAGCGAAAAACGCATGCGCGATCTCGTCTCGGAGATCGAGGCGAAGCCGGTTGCACAGCTCACCGATGAAGAAAGGAAGCTGCGCGATCTCTATGACGCTTTCACCGACACGGCCGCGATCGAAGCGAATGGATTGAAGCCCGCCGAGAACGACCTGCGCTATTTTGCTTCGCTGAAGACGCGCGCCGAGGTGGCGCAGGCGATGGGCATGCAAGAGCGCGGCACAACGATCATCTTCGCCACGCGCGTGATGCCCGATGCCAAGGACCCAAAAAACTTCGACATGAATGTCGGCCAGGCCGGCCTCGGCATGCCGGATCGCGACTATTATCTGCGCGACGACAAGAACCTGCAGGCAGACCGGGACGCGTATCGTGCCCATCTCGCCATCATGCTGGGCCTCGTCGGCGCCAAGGATGCCGATAAGCGCGCGGACGCGGTATTTGCCTTCGAGGCCGAGATTGCCAAGGCCCATTGGGCCGCAGCCGACCGGCGCGATGCCGACAAAACCTACAACCCCATGACCATCGCGCAGTTGGCGAAATTCGCACCGGGCTTTGCGTGGAACGAATTCTTCAAGGCGGAAGGACTTTCGCCCACGGGCCCGGGCGGCGACCGCATTGTCGTGGTGCACGAAAACACCGCGTTTCCCGCAATGGCTCAGGTCTTCGCCGCAACACCGGTACCCGTCCTGCGCGATTATCTGACCATTCATTATCTCGACGACATGGCGCCCTATCTGCCGAAAGCATTCGACGACGCCAATTTCGATTTCTTTGGCAAGACGCTGAACGGACAGGCCCAGCAGCTGCCCCGCGACATCCGCGGCGTGCGACTGCTGGACCAGCGACTCGGCCATCCGCTGGGCAAGCTCTATGTGGCCAAATATTTCCCACCGGATTCCAAGGCGAAGGTCGAAGCACTCGTCGGCAATATTCTCAAGGCCTATGACGCGGATATCCGCACGCTGACGTGGATGACAGAAGCGACCAGGCAGAAGGCGCTCGACAAGCTCCATGCCTTCGTGCCGCATGTCGGCTATCCGGAAAAGTGGCGCGACTTTTCGGGCCTGCGCATCTCACGCGACGACCTCCTCGGTGATATCGAACGCAGCGACCTGTTCGAATGGCATTACCGTCTCGATCGCATCGACCAGCCGGTCGACCGCAACGAATGGACCATGACACCGCCGACGATCAACGCCTATTACACGCCTACCTTCAACTCGATCTTCTTCCCGGCCGCGATCCTGCAGCCGCCCTTCTTCGACCCCAATGCGGACGATGCGGTGAATTACGGCGGCATCGGCGCCGTGATCGGCCACGAGATCAGCCACGGTTTCGACGATCAGGGCTCCAAATATGACGGCAGCGGCGCGCTTAGGAGCTGGTGGACGGACGAGGACCGCAAGAATTTCGAGCAGCGCACCGCGGCGTTGGACCAGCAATATAGCAGCTATGAGGCGCTTCCCGGATTCTTCGTCAACGGCAAGCTGACCATGGGCGAGAACATCGGCGACAACTCCGGCATCGCGATTGCGTACAAGGCCTATCACATCGCGCTCGGCGGCAAGGACGCGCCGGTGCTGGACGGCTACACGGGCGACCAGCGCTTCTATTTGTCCTACGGGCAGATCTGGCGTGCCAAGCAGCGCGACGGCGCATTGCGCGCACAAGTACTTTCCAATCCGCACAGTCCGGCGCAATTTCGCGCCGATGGTACGACGCGCAACCAGGACGCCTGGTATGCGGCCTTCGACGTCAAGCCCGGCGACAAATACTACCTCCCGCCGGATCAGCGCGTACATATGTGGTGAGGTGCGCGGGCATCCTGCCCGCTCTAATTAGGCGTGCGAGACGCCCGCGGTCCCAATTCACTTACGTGCCTTCTTCGTCACCTTCCGCCGCTTCTTCTTGACGGTCGGCGACGAGAGCGCGACCTGGAATGCCGCACGCGCCCATTGCGCGAGTTCTTCGGGATCGTCGTAAAGGCGGTCCGGCAACGCGAACCAGGTGGTGACGATCGTTTCGCCGGTGCTCCGCTTCAGGAACGTGAACGGCTCGGTGCGTTCGGCGAGAAAGGCCTTACGCGTCGTCTCGTCCGTCTTGAAATAAATCGTATCGCTGAAGATCATGCCGATCATGATCTCGCCGGAACAGATTCCCTCGCCGCCGAAAAACCGGCGAAGAACGATGGGCCCGAATTCCTGGAATAGATCGTCGAAACGGTGCGGGTCGGATATCGCCACGACCCGCTCCATATTCAATCGGCTTCGACCGGCGTGATCGCCACCGACTCGCCGCAGCCGCAGGCGGCCGTCTGGTTCGGATTGTTGAATACAAAGCGCGCCGCGAGCTTGTCGCGCACGAAATCCATTTCGGTGCCTACGAGGAACAGGATGGCCTTGGGATCGATGAAGATCTTCACATCCTTGTCCTCGACCACTTCCTCCAGCGGCCTGGCCGCATCGGCATAATCCATCGTGTAGCTCATGCCGGCGCAGCCGCCATTGGTCACGCCTACGCGCACGCCGGCATATTTGCCGTCGGCCGCCGAAATGATCTCGCGGATGCGCGCGGCCGCCGCATCGCTGAGCTTGATCGCCTTGGGCCGTTCGCGTCTGGGTCTTGTCTGTGCCGTGCTCATCAGAACATGTTCAGTTCGAGTTTCGCTTCTTCGCTCATCCGCTCCGGCGTCCAGGGCGGATCGAACACCATATTGACCGTGACTTCGCCGATGCCGTCGACCGTCTGAAGCGCGGATTTGACCATTTCCGGCATTTCGCCGGCCACCGGACAACCTGGCGCCGTCAGGGTCATATCCACGGCCACATCCTTGTTGTCGGCCACGTCGACCTTATAGATAAGCCCGAGTTCGTAGATGTCCACCGGGATCTCGGGATCGAACACGGTTTTCATGGCCGTCACGAGCTTCTGCGTGAAGTCCTCGAGCTCCTCCGGCGATAGCGCGGAACCCTGAGGGACAACCTCGATCTTGAGCGGTTCCGCGTTCATTCCGATTTGGCGGCTGTGCCGCCCTCCAGAGCCGATTTCATCGTATGCCAGGCCAGGGTCGCGCATTTGACCCTCATTGGGAATGCCTGCACGCCCGCCATCACGTCCAGGTGCTCGCGATCGTCCGCGCCGATGGCGCTGGCGTCTTCGCCTTTTACGAGATGCAGGAATCCGCCCATTAGCTTTTCGGCTTCCGCCACCGTGCGGCCTTTGACGAGATCGGTCATCATGGATGCCGAAGCCTGCGAGATCGCGCAGCCTTTACCTTCGAACGAGATGTCGTCGATCTTGTGGTTCGCTCCCACATGCAGATAGACCTTCACGCGGTCGCCGCACAGAGGATTGTGCCCCTCGCCCACATGATTGGCGTTCGTCAGGACACCGAAATGGCGCGGGTGCCTGCTGTGATCGAGGATCACTTCCTGATAAAGCTCGCGGAGCGATTCATCCATCACGACATCAACCCAGAATCTTGTGCGCTTTGTGAAGTGCCGAGATCAGCACATCCACTTCGTCGAGCGTATTGTACGATGCGAAAGAGGCCCGTGTGGTCGAAGCCGCGCCGAAACGCTCCATCAGAGGCTGCGCGCAATGATGGCCGGCCCGCACGGCCACGCCTTCGCGGTCCAGAATGGTGGCCAGATCATGCGCATGCATGCCGGCCGTCTCAAAGGACAGGATGGCGCCCTTGCCCGGCGCGGTGCCTACGATACGCACCCAATTGAGGTCTTCCAGCGCCGCGGTCGCGCGCGCCAGCATACGATGCTCGTGAACGGCCACGGCCTCGCGATCGAATGATGACAGATAGTCGATGGCAGCGGCCAACCCCACGCTCTCGATGATCGGGGGCGTGCCGGCCTCGAAGCGCATGGGCGGATCGGCATAGGTGACGAGATCTCGCGTCACTTCGCGGATCATCTCTCCCCCGCCATTGTAAGGTCGCATGCCTTTGAGCAGCACCCGCTTGCCGTAGAGAGCGCCGATGCCCGTGGGGCCGTAGAGCTTATGGCCAGTCAGCGCGTAGAAATCGACATTGAGGTCCTGCACATCCACGGTCTCGTGCACCGCGCCCTGGCAGCCGTCGGCCAGCACCGGCACGCCCTTCGCATGTGCGCCGGCGACGATGTCATGCAGAGGCGAAACCGTGCCCAGAACATTCGACATGTGCGCAACCGCGACGAGTTTGGTCTTCGGGCTGATTGCGGCAGCGACCGCGTCCGCATCGAGCGAGCCGTCGTCGGTCACATCGACCCATTTGAGCACCGCCCCCTGCCGCTCCCGCAGGAAATGCCAGGGAACGATGTTGGAGTGATGCTCCATCACGCTGAGCACGATCTCGTCGCCCGCTTCGATGCGGGGCGCAAGATAAGAACTGGCAACCAGATTGATTGCTTCGGTGCCGCCCTTGGTAAAAACGATCTCGTCCGGATGTGCGGCATTGAGGAACTTGCGCACGGTTTCGCGCGCGGCCTCGTAGCGCCCCGTCGCCGCAGCCGACAGGAAATGCACGCCCCGATGGACATTGGCATATTCGCTGGTGGCGAACTGCGCCATCGCATCGAGCACTTGATTGGGCTTTTGCGCCGAGGCGGCGCTGTCGAGATAAACGAGAGGTTTGCCGTAAACTTCGCGCGACAGGATTGGAAAATCGGCGCGCGCGCGCACGGGATCGAACGCAGCGGCCCTGATGATCTTGGGCTGCGCGGTCACGGCGCGACCTCCATCGCCCGCGCCAGCGCGGCTTCGACATTTTCCCAGACGGAAGCGCGGAGGTCCGCATCCTCGATCTGGTCGACCGCATCGCCGAGGAAAGCCCGCATCAGAAGCGCGCGTGCCTCGGTTTCCGGAATGCCCCGCGAACGCAGATAGAACAGCGATTCCACGTCGAGATCGCCCACGGCCGCACCGTGGGCGCACTTCACGTCGTCGGCGAAGATTTCGAGTTCGGGCTTCAGATCGATTTCCGCCTGCAGACCCAGCAGCAGGCCCTTGGCCGTCTGCCGGCTGTCTGAGCCGTCCG
>JBEKLK010000159.1:0-7887 GCA_050010235.1 Rhizomicrobium sp. | reverse complement strand
GCTCTTCCGGCGCAAGCGGCGTTGCATCGTCATTCGGTTCGAACGGATCGCTCAAGCATCGTCCCACAGACGGGCGGGCCGGAGCAGCAGCTGTTCGATCAATCGGTTGCGTTGCTCGTTGCGAACGGTCTTGTCTTCGACCGCTTGATCTTCGAGTTGCATCGAGTGCGCGACGGCGGCGAGTTGCCGATCGGCGATGCGTTCGGCCTGTGCGCGCAAGATCTCAGCGAGCGGACGCTCCGGCACGAGCGCGTAGACGACTCGGCAGCCCAGCGCTTCGGCGGCGCGCTCCAGGGATTTGAGCGTGATGTTTCCGTTTGCTTCGGCTTGTTCGAGTTCGGGGATGCGCGACTGCGAAACGCCGATGCGTTGTGCAAGCTGTTGCGTGGTCATCCCCAGGGTGTTGCGAACCGCGCGCACCCATCCCTTCGGCGGACGCGCGTTGGCGAGCAGCGGCCGGATAGCGGCGAAGCGTTGGTCGAGTTGTCGAATGGAAGCTTTCATGCCATAAGATATATCAGATAATTTGTTACTATTTCAATAAGATATATCTGATTGAATTCGCTGTGAAATATAAGATATCTCCGATTATAGCGGGCCAGCACTAGCCGCTTGGATTGGATTCGAACGGGGGAATTAAGTGGGGGGCTTCTGTTGCCCGGCGCCCCCCGAGCCGCGCTTACCTATTAGGCAGCGAGGGCCATTTCATTATCGTTGGCACCTGTACGAATAGCCCGATAACGGCGGATACCATACCGAGCAAAAGGACAGCCTTTACACGTCCGTCGATCCTATTTCGCCCCCACAGATACCCGCCGGAATGCCCCTTTTCGGGGAGGCGGGCATGTGGTGGAGGCGCCGGGTACCGCCCCCGGGTCCGGTCCGCTTATTACGCAGCCGTTTATTGCCGTAGCTGGTTGCCCAGCACCCCCTATATAGGCCTTATGGGTTAAAAGAAGAAGCGGTTGACAGAATTCTTTTTGTAGCTACAATTAAATATGAAGCTCGAATTCGATCCGGCCAAGAGCGAAAAGAACGCCGTCACAACTATTCCACCCTCCCCTTGAGGGAGGGTCGAAATCCTTTTTGAGCGAAAGCGAAAAGAGGATTTCGGGGAGGGGAAAATCTTCGAATGCGGTGGTCTAGCCCCTCCCGAAAAATGTCTCGCTGCGCTCGAATTTTTCGACCCTCCCTCAGGGGGAGGGTGGGAATTCGTCAAAACGATCGCGAGGTTCGCAAATATGAAAAAGAGAAAGCCCCTGACGAATAAGGAAGGCGAGGTTCGCGAACTGACGACCGCGGACTTTCGCGCCATGCGCCCCATGGCCGAGGCGCTGCCGCCCGATCTGGTGAAACTCATTTTGAACCGCAAGCGGGGCGAACGCGGTCCGCAGAAAGCGCCGACGAAGCAGCAGGTGACATTGCGCCTGGATCGCGACGTGGTCGAGCGTTTCCGCGCCACGGGAGAAGGCTGGCAAAGCCGGATCAACGAGGCGCTGCGCAAGGCGCGCGTCGGATGATGCCGATTGTTCCCGTCCGTCGTTGACGGTCGCCGAAATCCGGCAAGGATATTCGCCCATAAGGCCCGAGTCGCAGATGCGCCAATATCACGACCTGATGGAGACGGTGCTGACCCGCGGCGCGGAGAAGCGCGACCGCACCGGCACGGGCACGCTTTCGGTGTTCGGCCATCAGATGCGCTTCGATCTGGCCGAAGGCTTTCCGCTCGTCACCACCAAGAAACTGTTCACGAAGGCGATCGTCCACGAGTTGCTGTGGTTCCTGAAGGGCGACACCAACATCGCCTATCTGAAGGAACACGGCGTTTCCATCTGGGACGAATGGGCGGATGCGGCGGGCGAGCTCGGGCCCGTCTATGGGCAGCAATGGCGCTCCTGGCCGGACGGCCATGGCAGTACCATCGACCAGATCGCGAACCTGATCGCAGACATCAAGCGCAATCCCGATTCGCGCCGGCTGATCGTCACGGCGTGGAATCCGGCCGACGTGCCGAAGATGGCGCTGCCGCCTTGCCATTGCCTGTTCCAGTTTTATGTCGCGAACGGAAAACTGTCGTGCCAGCTCTATCAGCGCTCGGCCGATATTTTTCTCGGCGTGCCGTTCAACATCGCGTCCTATGCACTGCTCACCTTGATGGTGGCGCAGGTGACGGGCCTCAAGCCGGGCGAGTTCATCCACGCGCTGGGCGACGCGCACCTCTATCTCAATCACCTCGACCAGGCGCGCGAGCAGTTGGCGCGCAAGCCCTATCCGTTGCCGCATATGCGTCTCAATCCGGAGGTGAAGGATATTTTCGCGTTCCGCTACGGGGATTTCACCCTCGAGAACTATCAGGCGCACCCGCACATCAAAGCGGAAGTGGCGGTGTGATTGCGTTGCTCGCCGACAGCACAAACAAAAACCCCGGGGGTGAGCCCGGGGTTTTCGCGTCGTCAACACATTCGACCGCTCAGTAGAATACGTCGTATTCGACTTGAATGATCTCGCCCGTGTCCTCATCGATCAGGACGGCGTCGGGCCCATAACGCACCCAGACGTAACCGTCGGGCGGTGCGATAAGGCCGAAGTTCAGGTAATTGTTGATCCAGAAATTCTCGGCGTAATAGGCCTGCGGCAGGTGATCGCCGGAATTCCAGCGATGATAGGAATAGCCCGCAGGACCGTGATAGTCGCCATAGTGGTAATGGTTCGGCGACGTGATGTTCTTGCGAAAGGACGACACATCGACAACGGCGTGCGGCGACGTATGTCTGATTGCCGTCGTCGAGTGAGGGGTCGTGCGGTGATAGGTGCGATGGGTCGTGCCCGTCGAGCCTGTCGTGGTGTGATGATCCGTAGCGCCGAAGCCGCCTGATGGGCCCTTCGTTGGCGCGGCGTGCTGGTCGGACGGACCGGCCATCGAGCCGTGGGACGCGCCTTGATCTTTGTTGTCGTCCGCCGCCAAAAGGACCGACGGCACGGCCGTAGCGAGGCAGAGTGCAAATGCCGAAATCAAAAGGTTTTTCATGTGGGGTCTCCTCCCGTGTCCATGAAACCATCAAAAGTGAATTTGGTTCCCGCGGTTTACCAACATTTGTGTTGCTCCTATGGTCCGGGGGGGTGGGGAGGGCGGCATGGAACTGACGATCAGGCCGGGCAGGCCGGGCGACGAGGATGCGATTCTGGGGCTGCTCCATGAGCTCGCGGAATACGAAAAGCTGGCGGACAAATTCCGCTTGACCCGCGCGATCGTCGCCCGCGATTTCCTGGGTCCCACGTCCGCGTGCTGCAGTGCGCTTGCGCATCTGGGCGACGAAGCGGTGGGGGTCATCACCTGGTTTCCCACCTATGCGAGCTTCAGCGCGATACGCGCGATCCATCTCGAGGATCTGTATCTGCAGCCTGCCAAACGCGGCAAAGGCCATGGCAGGAAGATGCTGGCCTGGCTCGCGAAACATGCGCACGCGACGGGCGCGGCCGCGATCACCTGGTTCGTGCTCGATTGGAACAAGCCCTCGATCGCGTTCTACGACGGCCTGCGCGCCGAGCCGGCGACAGGCTGGCTGAGCTATCGCCTCGCCGGCGACGCGCTGGAAGATCTGGCGGATCAGGCGTGAGCCGGATCGTCTTCGTCCTTGCGATGGCCGAGAACGGCGTCATCGGCGACCGCGGGAAAATTCCGTGGCGCATCGCCGACGACATGCATCACTTCAAGGCCGTGACCGTGGGCAAGCCCTGCATCATGGGCCGCAAGACGTGGGACAGCCTGCCCAAAAAACCGTTGCCGGACCGCACCAACATCGTGGTCACGCGCGATCGCGCATTCGCCGCCGCAGGCGCCGTCGTGGCGCATTCCCTGGACGAGGCGCTGGCGCGGGCGGAGACCGAAAGTCCCTCGGAGATCGCCATCGCGGGCGGCGCGGACATCTACAATGCGTTGCGCGATCGCGCCGATCGAATCTATCTGACGGAAGTGCATGCGGCATTTGCCGGCGACGCCAAACTCGCGCCGTTCGAAGCCGCGCATTGGCGCGAAACCGCCCGCGAAGACCGCGTGACGCAAGACGGCCTGCGCTACAGCTTCGTGACGCTGGAGCGGGTTTGAACAAGGCGAACTGAATCGTCGGCCGCCACCCGCCCTTTGAGGGCGGGTCGAAAAATTCGAACGAAGTGAAGGATTTTTCGGGGCGGGGTGCTCCATCAACATCCCCCCGCCCCGAAATTCTCTTTTCGCTGTCGCTCAAAGACAATTTCGACCCGCCCTCTAGGGGGCGGGTGGAGATTCTTCATCGATCATTTTGCTTGCGAAAGCGGTGAGCCGCGCTAGCCTCGCGGCCGACCAAACCATCAGAGGAATTGCTCTATGACCATGCGCGAATTCGCAACCGGCCTCAAATTTCCCGAAGGCCCCGTGGCGATGGATGACGGTTCGGTGATCGTGGTGGAGATCGAAGCGGGCCGCATCACGCGCGTCAAACCCGACGGCAAGACGCAGATCGTCGCCAAAACCGGCGGCGGACCGAACGGGCTCGCCATCGGCCCCGACGGCGCTCTATACGTCTGCAACAATGGCGGGAATTTCGAATTCCACAAACGCCAGGGCCTCAATATTCCCGGCCACACGCCCGCGTCGCACACAGGCGGCCGCATCGAGCGGGTGAACATCGCGAGCGGCAAGGTCGAGATCGTTTACGATTCCTGCGACGGCGAGCGGCTGATTGCGCCCAACGACATCGTGTTCGACACGCAAGGCGGTTTCTGGTTCACCGATCACGGTTCGACGACCGCGCTGATGCGCACCCATGGCGCGCTTTATTATGCGAAACCCGACGGCTCCAAGATCGTCCGCGTGTTGCGCGAACTGATCACGCCCAACGGCGTCGGTCTCTCGCCCGACGGGATGGCGGTCTATTACGCCGAGACGATGCCGGGGCGGTTGTGGTCGCTGCCGCTGACGAAACCCGGCAAGCCGGGCAAGGTGGAAGGGTTCACCCCGGGCGTCTTCGTGGGCGCGTTCCCGGGAATTGCCTATTTCGATTCGCTGGGCGTGCAGGCGGATGGCGGGGTGTGCTGCGCCACATTGCTCGCCGGCGGCATCACCACCTTCTGGCCGGGCACGAAAAAAGTGAAACACACGGCGCTTCCCGATCCGCTCGTCACGAATATTTGTTGGGGCGGGAAGAATATGAAAACGGCCTATATCACGGCGTCGGGCACGGGTAAGCTGTTCACCATGGACTGGCCGAAGGCCGGCCTGCGTCTCAATTACAACGCGTAACTTCCCGGGAGACAAATATGCGCAAGATTTTTCTGGCGGCCGCACTGCTCGCCGTTTCGACAACGCTCGCCTTCGCCGACGACATCATGGCCTCGCGCTACGGCAACACGACGATCTCGACGGATGCGAGCGGCGTGCAGAGCAAGCTCTACTACGCCGCGGACGGCACCTTCACGGGAACGCAGGCGGGCACGAAGTTCAAAGGCACGTGGAAGATCGACGGCGGGAATGTCTGTCTGACGACCGATCCCGCGTTGCCGGGCACGCCCAATCCGATTTGCCTGCCGGTCGCGGCCCACAAGGTGGGCGACACCTGGTCCAGCGGCGGCCGCACGGTGACGCTGGTGCAGGGGATACAATAGAGACGCAGCCGGTCATCGATTTTTCTCCACCCGCCCTCAAGGGGCGGGTGGAGAAACGCTAAGACGCCAGCGCGATTTTTTTCGGGAACATCAATCGCTCGCGCGGCAGCCACACTGTCACGCAGGTGCCTTCGCCCAGTCGGCTATCCATTGCGACGCGGCCGCCATGGGCCTCCGCCAATCCCTTGACGATCGGCAGGCCAAGCCCCGTGCCCTCGTCGATCGCGGCGATGTCGTGCCGGCCCTGTCCGAAACGCTCGAACACGCGCAGCTGATCTTCTTCCGCGACGCCGATGCCGTCGTCCTTCACGCCGAAGGCGAGTTCGCCCGACGACACCAGCCGTGCGAAGACCTCGACCGATCCGTCGCGGCGCGTGAACTTGATCGCATTGGTCAGGAGGTTGAGCAGGATCTGCTTGAGCGCGCGGCGGTCGGCGAAGGCCAGGGGCAAGTCCGCCGCCACCTTGCGGCCGAACCGGATTCCGCTGTCCCGCGCCCGGCCCTCGACGATCCGCGCGCATTCTTCGATCAGCTCGCCCAGGCCCACGGTCTCGCACTGCAGTTCGAATTTGCCCGCTTCGATGCGCGCAAGATCGAGCAGATCGTTGACGAGACCCAGGAGATGCGTGCCCGAACTGTGGATGAGATCGGCATATTCGCGGCGCTTGGCGGCGAACGCATCCGATTTGAGAAGCTCCGAGAAGCCGATGATGGCGTTGAGCGGCGTGCGCAATTCGTGGCTCACATTGGCGAAGAACATCGTCTTCGTCTGATCGGCGTTGACGGCGGTGTCGCGCGCCGCGGCGAGCTCGTCGCGCGCGCGGCGCAGGTCGATGCGGCCGCTGACCAGTGCGAACGCCACGGGAAACGAGACCAGGGTCGCAATGGCGAGCGTGACGAAAGGGGTGTAGGCGGCCCACGCATGCAGCAGGAGAATGGTGATCGCATAGTCCGCAAGCATCGCCCCGGCGATGGGAACCGCCGACCAGACGAGGGTCGCGTTTTCCCTGAACATGGCGTAGCCTGAACCGGACATTCGCTTCGCGGCGAATTTAGGCTTTTGTCGTTACCGTTGCGTTTAGACCCGCGAGCCGGCGGCAACCGTTCGTTAAGGCGGGGAGGGCGCGGGCCGCCCGCTTCTATCGCCGGGCGGCGTGAATGTGCCAGAATGGCGCAAGGGCAGTTCGAATGCGGCACTGACACAGAGGGTTCCATGACAGACGTTCACGCAGTTCACGAAGACATCCACAATCACGATACGGTCGAGCGCATCGAAACCGTGTCCTCCGGTTCGACGCCCTGGAGCGTCAGGCTGGGGTTCGGCATCGCAGGCTTCCTGCTTCTGGCCGGCGCGTTCGTCGCCTGGCGGTTCGCGGGCGCGCTGGGCGGCACCATCGGCGAGGCGCTGCCCTGGCTGATCGCGGCGGCCGTGCTGCTGGGCGCGGGCGCCATCATCGAATCCGTCACGGTCGAAGTCTGGGTGGCCCTGATCGTGGGCGTGTTCGCGGTCGCGATCACGTTCCTGATCGCCGGCCGCGTGGCGACCTATCCGTCGCAGGGCCAGTCCGTCTTCGTCGTCGATCGCTTCTCGGGCGAAGTGGAACTGTGCACGGCGCAGGGCTGCAACGTGCTGCCGCGCAACGGCACCTTCCTGACCAATCCCCAATTGCCCGCGCTTCCGGCACTGCCTCATCCGGCGAAGTGAAGAACGATTCTCCACCCGCCCCTTGAGGTCCGGCTACGTTTTTACACCCGCCCCTTGAGGGCGGGTCGAAATTGTCTTTGAGCGGCAGCGAAAAGAGAATTTCGGGGCGGGGTATTGTGTCCGCATCACCCCTCCCCGAAAAATTCTTCAAATTTTTCGACCCTCCCTCAAGGGGAGGGTGGAATTTGGGAGGACAATCATGCTCACCAAAGACATCGCCTATCAGGTCGGCGGCAAAAGCTTCACCGGCTATCTCGCCGACGACGATGCGTGCGGCCCCGCGCGGCCGGGCGTACTCGTCTGTCATCAGGGCGGCGGGCTGACGGAGCACGCGAAAGAACGCGCGCGCATGCTGGCGGAGCTGGGCTATGTCGCGTTCGCGCTCGACATGTATGGCGAGGCGGTCGCGAGCATGGAGCAGGCGATGAGTCTGCTCCGAGGATTGATGCAAAATCCGTCTGTCCTGCGCGCTCGCGCCCACGCCGCGCTCGATCTTTTGAAGGCGCAAGCAAATGTCGACCCGAAGCGGCTGGCGGCCGTCG
>JBEKLK010000158.1:0-7893 GCA_050010235.1 Rhizomicrobium sp. | reverse complement strand
GCGAGGATATCCGCGTCACCGGGATCGTCGGACAGGCTTTCCCGATAAAGTTTCGAAGCATCGCTCAGGTCGTGCTGTGTCGCTGCCAGGCGGGCGGACATGTAATCGCCGTAGCTGGCGGCTTCCGTATTCGTTGCGGATGACGGCGAAGTCATGGAAATGCCGCCCATGTCGGCACAGGCCGACAGTGAAGCGGCGAGAGCCACGACGGACATAACGGAAATGGGCAAACGCAACTTGAACCTCACATGTTCGGATAATTCGGGCCGCCGCCGCCTTCGGGCGTGACCCAATTGATGTTCTGCTCCGGATCCTTGATGTCGCAGGTTTTGCAGTGGACGCAATTCTGCGCATTGATCTGGAACCGCGGACCCGAGGCTTCCTCCACGATCTCGTAAACGCCGGCGGGGCAATAACGCTGCGCCGGTTCGTCATACTTCGGCAAATTGACCCGGATCGGGATGGACGGATCCTTCAGGATCAGGTGAATCGGCTGGTCCTCTTCATGGTTGGTGTTCGATAGGAACACAGACGACAGCTTGTCGAAACTCACTTTGCCGTCAGGCTTGGGGTAGGCGATGGGCTTGAAGTCCGCTGCCGGCCGCAAGGTCGCATAATCCGCCTTGCCGTGCTTGAGCGTGCCCAAGAAGCTGAACCCGAATAGCTGGTTCGTCCACATATCGATCCAACCGATGCCAAGTGCCAAGAAGGTGCCCAGTCTCGACCACAGCGGCTTAACGTTTCGTACGCGCTTCAAGTCCGTATAAACGTGGCTTTCGCGATAGGCCTCTTCGTAGCTGTCGAGCACATCGCCCGACCGCCCCTGGCCCAGCGCCGCGAAAGCGGCCTCGGCCGCCAGCATGCCCGTTTTCATGGCGTTGTGGCTGCCCTTGATGCGCGGAAGGTTTACAAATCCTGCCGCACATCCGATCAATGCACCTCCCGGAAATACCAATTTCGGTACGGACTGAAATCCACCTTCGGTGATCGCGCGCGCGCCGTAAGCAAGGCGTTTCCCGCCTTCCAGCATCTCGCGGATGTGCGGATGCGTCTTGGCGCGCTGGAATTCGTCGAACGGCGAAATGTAGGGATTTGAATAGTTCAAATGAACCACAAATCCGATTGAGCAGAGATTCTCTCCGAAGTGATACATGAACGAGCCGCCGCCCGTGCGATTGTCGAGCGGCCAGCCCATCGTGTGCATGACGAGGCCGCGCTTGAACTTGTCCGGCGGTAGCTCCCACAATTCCTTGAGGCCGATGCCGAATTTTTGCGGATCGTGCCCTTCCGTCAAATGGTATTTGGGTAGCAGGCGCTTGGTTAAGGAACCGCGCGCGCCTTCCGCGAACAAGGTGTACTTTCCATACAATGCAATTCCCGGCGTATAGGAATCCTTGTGATGGCCGTCGCGCGCGACACCCATATCGCCGATGATGACGCCTTTCACTTCGTCCTTGTCGCCATAGGCGATGTCGGCCGCCGCGAAACCCGGATAGATTTCGACACCCAGTGCTTCGGCCTGCGTCGCAAGCCAACGGCACAGATTGCCGAGGCTCACGATGTAATTGCCGTGATTGCTCATCAGCGGCGGCATCATGAAATTGGGAATGCGGATGCCGCCGGCGGGCCCGAGATAATAGAAACGATCGTCGGTGACCGGCGTGTCGATCGGCGCGCCTTTTTCTTTCCAATCGGGAATCAATTCATTGATCGCGATCGGATCGATCACCGCGCCGGAGAGGATATGAGCGCCGATTTCGGAGCCCTTTTCCACCAGGCAGACACTGACCTCGCGTCCGGCCTCGGCCGCGAGCTGTTTCAACCTGATCGATGCCGCAAGACCGGCGGGTCCGCCGCCGACGATGACGACGTCATATTCCATGCTCTCGCGTTCGACGGTCTCCGCCATCGCAAATCCCGGTATCGATCCTCTGCAGGTTTATGGGGCGGCGACGGCGCCAGGGTCAATTGCGGGCAAGACCATGCCCGGCGCCGTAGGCCGAAGCCGCAATCCGGGGTCGCGCGAACAAGCGCGCCGGCCTATCATCGCGTTTATGCCCATGGCCAAATCCGAAGCCCTCGCCGCCCTCGCCTGGCTCCTCGACGCCGGTGCGGATGAGGCGCTGCAGGACGAACCCACCGACCGGTTCGTGGCGGCGGTCGCCAAGCCCCCCGCGACTCAATCGTCGCGACCCGCCGACAGCGAGCCCGTCGGACCCAGGACCGAGCAACGTAAGCCCTCGCCGCCAAAGACCGCCGCCCCCGAGATCGACACCGACTCCATCGGGCGAGCCATGGAGATCGCGGCCCGCTGCAATTCGCTTCCCGAACTCAAAGCCGCCCTCGAAGCCTTCGAAGGCTCCGCGCTCAAGAAGCTTGCGACCAACACCGTCTTCGCCGACGGCACGCCCGATTGTCACATCATGCTCATCGGCGAAGCGCCCGGTCGCGAAGAAGATCTGGCGGGGCTGCCCTTTGTCGGGCGCGCGGGAAAATTGCTGGACAAGATGCTCGCCGCCATCGGACTCGACCGCAAGACGAACGCCTACATTACAAACGTGATAAACTGGCGGCCGCCCGAGAACCGCGATCCTTCGCCCGAGGAAGCCGCAATCTGCCTGCCGTTCCTGCGACGCCACATCGAATTGGTCGCCCCGGAAATCATCGTGGTCCTGGGCGCGGTTGCCGCGCGCCACGTCATGGGACGGACGGACGGCATCATGCGATTGCGGGGCAAATGGCTCGAATATCACGTGAACGGACATATGGTGCCGGTGATGCCGACCCTGCATCCTGCATATCTGCTGCGCCGGGCCATCGATAAGAAACTCGCCTGGCGCGACCTCCAGGCCATCGACGACAGGATTAAATCGCTCGGATTGCTTGAGCGCGGCCGTGCGCACGGTTAGTTTGCCGGCTTCCGTGGATGCAAGAACTGGAGTTGAAGTGAAGCGCACCTTCCTTCTGACGACCGCGTTTGCCGCATTGCTGTGCGCAGGCGTGCCGGCAATCGCCGATGAAGACGGATTGCCCGGCAGCGGCAGCACATTCGAACCGCGTGTTCTTTCGCCGGAAGATGCGCGGCTTTACCGGCGGATATTCGAGGACGAGCGCGAAGGCCGTTTCGCGGACGCGCAGGAAGATGTCGCCAAGCTGAGCGATCGTTCGCTGATCGGCTACGCGGAGGCCGAACATCTCTTGTCGCCGCACAGCAAACGGACGCCGGTGGCGCAACTCGCGGCATGGCTCGACGAATATAACGATTTGCCCATCGCCGATCGGGTGCGGGCGCTTGCCGAGAGGCGCAACGACGAAAAACGCAACCGGCATCATCGCGTCGAAATCGCCTCGCCCGAATATGTGAAACGGCGCGGCGGCGGGTACGAGGACAACGACATTCCCGATCCGGCTCTGGTGTCCGACGCGTCGCGCACGGCGCAGCCGCAGATCGAAGCGTTCATCAAGGCCGATCAGCCCGCACAAGCCGAGGACGTTCTGAAGACGCTGCTGAGCGACAATGTCGACGAATCCGACATTGCGCATCTCACGCGGCGCGTGTCCGCCTCCTACCTCGCCGAAGGACAAGACGCCGACGCCTATCGCGTGGCGACGGCAGTGACGCGTTCCGATTACGCCGTAGCGCCCCTGCTCGACTGGGATGCAGGGCTCGCCGCCTATCGGTTGGGCAATTTCCAGGACTCTGCTTCGCATTTCGAGGAACTGGCGCAAAACGGGTCGGTACCCAACTACACGCGCAGCGCTGCTGCGTTCTGGGCCGCGCGCGCGCACATCCAGGCCGGCGAGCCGCTTCGCGTGGTGACGCTCCTGACGGCAGCGGCACGCGAAGAGCCCACGTTCTACGGCATGCTGGCCGAGCGCCTGTTGGGACAGGACACCCAGACGGGATTCTCCGATCCGGTCCTCGATCGCGACAGTTTCGATGCTTTGATGCGCGTGCCCGCCGCGCACCGCGCCGTCGCGCTGTCGCAGATCAGCGAGACCGAGACGATCAACGCGGAGATGAACCGGGCGCTTGCGGCGATCGATCTGCGCAGCCAGGGGCAGGCCTATGCCGCGCTCGCCCGAAGCCTCGATCTGCCAAATCTCGAATTGCGCGCCAGCGAGACCCAGGCATCGCGCGGCGTCATGCTGACGGGTCTCTTCCCGGTGCCGCATTACAAACCTCCGGGCGGCTACACGATCGATCCGTCATTGGTGCTTGCTTTCGCGCGCGCCGAGAGCCGTTTCCAGCCCAACGCCGTTTCCTACGCCGGGGCGCGCGGCATTATGCAGATCATGCCGGGCACCGCAGCCCATATGGAAGGCGTTGCGCCCACACCCGATCAGATGAACTATCCGTCCTACAATCTCGGCCTGGGCCAGCGTTACCTGCGGGAGTTGCTCGACCAGGTGGACGACAATCTGGTGCAGCTTGCGGCGGCTTATAATGCGGGTCCGGGCACGGTCACCCGCTGGATGGGCACGCACGAGAAACAACTGGACGATCCGCTTCTGTTCATCGAGAGCATGCCGGTGCCGCAGACGCGCTCCTATGTCAAAGAAGTGCTGACCTATTACTGGATGTATTCGCGCCGGGCAGGCGAGGCCGCGCCGACCCTCGACGATGCGGCATCGGGCAAATGGCCGCGTTACAGATCGCGCGCCACCAGCGCGGTGCCGGTCGCCACCGCGGCTCCCGAACAACCCGCCAACACGCTTGTCAGCGATGCCTCCGCACCGGATTGACGAAACCCGCGCCTTCGTTCCCGTCCGCATCGCCGTGCTGACGGTATCGGACACGCGAGACGCCTCAAACGACACGTCGGGCGACACGCTTGCGGCACGGATCGCCGAAGCGGGACACGTCCTCGCGGCGCGCGCGCTCGTCAGGGACGATAAAAATCTGATCGCCGGACAATTGCGCATGTGGATCGACGATCCCGGAATCGACGCAGCGATCTCGACAGGCGGCACCGGGCTCACGGGCCGCGACGTGACCGTCGAAGCGTTCAAGTCGGTGTTCGAGAAGGAGATCGATGGGTTTTCCGTGCTGTTCCACCAGATCAGCTACGAGAAAATCGGTACCTCAACCATCCAGTCGCGGGCCTGCGCCGGTGTGGCCAAAGGCACCTATCTCTTCGCCCTGCCCGGCTCCACGGGCGCGGTCAAAGACGCCTGGGACGGCATCCTTAAATGGCAACTCGATATCCGCCACCGCCCCTGCAATTTCGTCGAAATCATGCCGCGGCTGGAAGAGCACCGGAAATAAGCGTCTTCGCGAATTCCGCGACCGATGCTAAATTCCGCGCAACAAACCGGGAGGTCTGCCATGGGCGTGGCCGTGGTCGTCGGCACCAAGAAGGGCGCCGCCATTCTGAAATCCGAAACGCGCGCAAATTGGTCCGCCGAATTCGTGCTGAAGGGCTGGAACGTCACGGCGTCAGCACGCGACGAAGGCGGACGCTATTACGCGGCGATCAACAACGACGTGTTCGGAGCCGCCATCATGGTGAGCGACGATTTGAAGGAGTGGCGCCAACTCGAAAACGCGCCGCGATATAAGGCGGGCGAAAAGGGAAATCCCGAACATATCCGCATCCAGGCGAGCAGCGATTTCATGGGCAAATATAAAGATGCGCCTCGCCTCGTCGACCAGATCTGGACGCTGCACGCGGCGCACGGCGCGATTTATGCGGGCGTCTCGGAAGCGGGCGTCTTCGTGAGCCGCGACCGCGGCGAGTCCTGGCAGGGTATCGACGGCTTCAACAATCAACCTGGCCGGGAGGAATGGCCACCCGGCTTTGGCGGTCTTTGCGCGCATACGATCCTGACGGATGCGAAGAATCCGGATCGTCTCTGGGTGGGTGTTTCGTCCGTGGGATTTTTTCGTAGCGACGATGGCGGCAAGACCTGGGCGCTCAAGAACGACGGCGTGAACCACACGATTGGAAGTTGCGTCCATTGCGTCACGCACGATCCCACCGACGCGAACATCATGTATCGTCAGGACCATCGCGGCATGTATCTGTCGAAAGACGGCGGCGATAGTTGGAGCGTGATCGAATCCGGCTTGCCCGTTGCCGACCTCTCCGATGGTCATCGCTGCTCGTTCGGCTTCCCTATCGTGATGGACCGCCGCACGCAAAGCGTTTTCGCCGTGCCGCTCGAGGGCGACAATTTCCGTTTTCCCGCAAATGGAAAGCTTGCCGTCTATCGCACGCGCGATGGCGGCGGGCGGTGGGTCGCACTGAACGACGGCCTCCCCGACGGCGCCTTTGTCAGCGTGTTGCGCGGCGCAATGTCGGCGGACCAGCTCGATCCCGGCGGGGTGTATTTCGGAACAAGTTCGGGCGCGGTCTATGCCTCGCCCGACCTGGGCGGACACTGGTTCGAGATCGCGGCAGGTCTGCCCCGCATCATGAGCGTCGCGGCCTACACGACGTGACCGGCGGCGGCGCGGTGCGCGTTCAATTCCCGCCCGTGCTGAGGGTTACCACGAACGGCCAGCGCGAATTGACCTCGTCGGGCCGAACGATTCGCGAAGCGCTCGACGAATGCGCCAGACAATTTCCGGCTCTCAAGCTGCACCTGTTCGACGAGGCCGGTCGCGTGCGGCGACACATTCTGTGCATTCACAACGACAGCGTCGTGCGCGCGCCGGAAATGGCCGAGCACCAGATCCAGCCGGGCGACGAAATCATCCTCGCCAATGCATTCGCCGGAGGCTAACGACAAACGATCGCGCGCTGTTATTCCCCGAGCCGCGCGAGATAGGGCGTCGGCACGCGCAGCGCAGACAGGAATGCAATCCCGAAATTGCGCAGCGAGCGACTGACGCTGGGGCGCGCCCGCGCGCCCGAGATCGCGCGCGATTGCAGCATGATCAGCCGCTTGCGCCCGATCCGACGGATCAGATCGACATCTTCCATCGCTGCGATCGGCCTGTAACCGCCCAGCTTGCGATAGAACCGCGCGGGAATGAGCAGACCCTGATCGCCATAGGGCAAACCGAATAACCAACAGCGAATCGCAACCGCCGCTTCCTGGCGGCGTGCCGGCGGCCCGAAATCGTCCAGCGCGAAACGGAACGCGGCGGCACGTGGCTGCTCCGGCGTCGATGTTCCGATGAAGGAAATCGCCTCGTCTTCCCAGCCTGCCTCCAACGCCGTGTCGGCATGGAGGAACAGAAGCCAATCGCTGCGCGCGATATCAGCGCCTTTGATCAGTTGCGTGCTTCGGCCCTTGGGTGCTTCGACGATACGGGCGCCCGCGGCGTCCGCGATGAACAGCGTGTCGTCGGTAGACCCGCCATCGGCGACGATGACTTCACGGGCCAACCCCGACATGGCCGCGTCCAGCAAACCCTCGAAGCAGCGCGGCAGGCCTGCCTGGGAATTCAAGGTGGGGATCACGACGCTGATCATGCGCCAATATGGCCGCGGGACCCCGCTCGCAACAAAAGTTTCCATGCCGCAGCTCTATATTTGTTCTTGCTTTGTTCTAATCGATATGCAGAATGGCGACATGACCACAGTTCTCGACATCACGGCCGATCCGCGCCGGCTCCGCGGGCGGGGCGCGCTCTCCAATGCCGTCGGGCGCTACGAGCGCGAAACCCGGGTTCTGGTCGACGACGGTTGGAACAGCACGGCGGACGACGAACTGCCGCCTCTGAAGACCGAAGTGCTGCGCGATTCCGCGCGCACCATCATCACGCGCAACCAGTCGCCGGATGTCTCGTTCGATCAGTCGATCAATCCCTACAAGGGCTGCGAGCATGGCTGCATCTATTGCTTCGCGCGGCCGACGCACGCCTATCTCGGGCTCTCGCCCGGCGCCGATTTCGAAAGCAAGATTTTTGCGAAGCCCAACGCGGCGGAATTGCTGGCGCGC
>JBEKLK010000157.1:0-7902 GCA_050010235.1 Rhizomicrobium sp. | reverse complement strand
ATCCCGCAGTTCCACCGCTTCGTGGGCACCGGTCGAAGCGCCCGATGGCACGGCCGCGCGGCCCAGCGAGCCGTCTTCCAGCCGGACGTCAACCTCCACGGTGGGATTACCGCGGCTGTCGAGAATTTCGCGGGCGATCACGTCGACGATTGCTGCCATTTAATGTCCTCGACACAGAAAAGCCAGATTACCTTGGCCTTCTAGGAGATGACGCGGGCACCGGCAAGCGACGACGGTTTAGCCTCGGTCGCGCGTTTCATCCGGAGGGGCCATTCCATTGCACCTGCCCAAGGCAGGTGTTCAAGGAGTATTCGTATGAGAATGTCACGTTTCCTGCTGGCGGGCCTGAGTGCCGGCCTTCTCCTGGGGACCGCGGGCGCTGCGGTCGCTCAAAATGGCCCGCCGCCGCCCAGCCAGGGGCAATATGGCCCTCCTCCGCCCGCGCAATATGGTCCGCCGCCTGACGATGGTCAGTACGGGCCGCCGCCCGATCAAGGACAATATGGCGGCCCCAGGCATGCGCACGGATTCCTGACCCCTGAACTGAGGTGGATGTGGGCACGCGACAACCGCGCCCAGATGGCGTCCATGACCCCGGATCAGCGTCATGCGTATCACCAACAGATGCGGGCGGAATTCGAGGCCATGAGCCCCGCCGACAAGGCTCGCACACGCGACCGTCTGCAGGCGGAATGGAACGCCCTGCCCCCGGGCGAACAACAGAAGTTCGAGCAGAAGCTCGCAGAACGTCACGGTGGCGGCATGGGCGGTCCGGACCAAGGGGGATATGGACCGCCGCCAGGCCAAGGTGGTTATCCCGGCCAGTACGGCCCTCCGCCAGGTCAATATGGGCCGCCGCCGGGCCAAGGCGGATCACAAGGTCCCTATCAAGGCCCCCCGCCAGGTGGCCCCGGACCTGACGGTCAGTAATCGAACGACAATTGTCGACCAGCGGCCGTCGCGGAAGAACACCGCGGCGGCCGATTCGTTTTCCAGTCAGATACGCTAGAGTTGCTTCAAGGCGCCGTGCCGATTCGCGGGCCAATGCCAAGGGGAAACGCAATGCTCAATATGTCTTCCACACCCGTCATGCTGACGGCACTTGTCACGATTCTCGTCGGGCTGTTTTGCATCTACATCATATTCCGCGTGGGCGGCTTGCGCGGCAAGCACAACATCGCGGCACCCTCAGTGACCGGCCATCCGGAATTCGAACGCGGCTATCGCGTGCAGATGAATACGCTTGAATCGATGCCGATCTTTCTGCCCGCGCTGTGGCTCGCCACAGCGTATGTCGATGCCATCGGATGGTTGCCTCTTCCGTGGCTCCCTGCCGCGTTGGGCGTCGTGTGGGTGATCGGCCGCATCCTCTACACGCAGGGCTACATTGCCGATCCGTCCAAGCGCAGCACGGGCTTCCTGATTTCCGGGATTGCGCAATTGCTGCTGATTATCATTGCCGTGATCGGAATCGTGATGACGTGGATGGCCGTCTCGGGCGGCGGCAACGCGTCGGCCTAGTTGAAATGCCTCTTGGCGATCCGGTCGATCTCGACCAGATCGCTGAGAAGCGCCGCCATGTCTTTGAGCTTGACCATGTTCGGACCGTCGGACGGCGCGTGATCCGGATCCTGGTGCGTTTCCATGAACACGGCCGCGCAGCCGGCCGCGACCGCGGCGCGCGCGAGATAGGGAACCATTTCACGATCTCCCCCCGTTCTATCGCCCTGCCCGCCCGGCTGTTGCACCGAATGGGTGGCGTCGAACACCACGGGCGCACCGAACTTCGCCATGATCGGCAGCGCGCGCATGTCGGACACGAGCGTGTTGTAGCCGAAGCTCACGCCGCGCTCGGTGACCAACACATTCGGATTGCCCGCCCCGGTAATCTTGGAAATGACATTCTTCATGTCCCCCGGCGCGAGGAATTGACCCTTCTTGACGTTCACCGCCTTACCGGTTTTTGCGGCGGCAACAAGAAGGTCGGTCTGCCGGCATAGCATGGCCGGAATCTGGAGCACGTCGACGGATTCGGCGACGGCCGCGCACTGGTCGCGCTCGTGTACATCGGTGAGTACCGGCAATCCGATGCTCTCGCGGATCTCGTCGAAAATGGGCAATGCGAGTTCAAGGCCCATACCGCGCTCGGCATTGGAGCTGGTGCGATTCGCCTTGTCGAAACTCGTCTTGTAGACGAGGCCGACGCCCGCCTTGGCGGCGATTTCCTTGAGTGCACTCGCCATCTCGAGCGCATGGGCGCGGCTCTCGAGGGCGCATGGCCCGGCGATAATCGCGAGCTTAAGATGATTGCCGAATTCGACGGAACCGACTTTGACGGTGGCATTGGGCTGGGTCATGGCGCCATCCTAAAGGCTTTCGGCCGTGTCTGCACCAGGGCCGCGTCGCACAACATTTTCTAGCCCAAACCTTGGGTGACGCGCAGCAGATCGCTGCCGGAATCGTTGAACCGGAACGCGCGCCCATTCAAATCGGCGTCGAACACAAACCGTTCGGGGCTCTGCGGCTCGGAGAGTTTCCAGTAGCCGTCCTTGGTTTCCGTCAGTACGCCGCCGCCTTCCAGAACTAGGCGACTGCCCTGACACAGCACGTTCGCCGAACCCACCCAGGGATCGCGGTTGAGATAAGCCCCACTGAGGCTACGCAAGCGCTCCGGGACTGCCGGCTGCGCGCGGACGGCATTGCGGCCGAGAAGCCGCTCGCCCCACCAGAGCGCTGCGATCTTTCCGTTCTCGCGAACGAACGAGAAAATATGCGGGGCCCATTGGGGATGATCCGTCATCAGGGAGTCCTTGTCGGACTGCTGCACGCGCCCTGTGACACCCCCGGCTTCGAGCACGAGCTGCCCGCCCCGCACGATAAAGTCCAATGTGTCGCCGGAATCCGAAAGGAACCGCCCCGCGCAGGCATTCGGATTCTTGATCGCGAGTGTCGACAGGGGATCCGGCGCCGTAGGAAAGTGCCCGCTCGCACGCACCGCCCGCATCAACTGGACCGCGAAGCCCGTCGTCTTGCGCGGGCGATAATCTCCAAGGCTGCCGTTCACGCTCGCAAAGCACGCGACACCTGCGGCCGGATCCGCATGAAACGAAGACGTGAAGCAGATCATGCCGCCCGTGTGATGCAGGCATGGCTTGCCGTCGATCATTACAGTGGCCAGACCATTCGCGTAGCGCGCCTTGGGTCCGAAAATCGGCGCATCGATGACGGGTTTGATAAAGCGTTGTGCGCCGCGGTTCGACAACACCGGCGCACCGTTGCCGGCCCCCAGGGTCAGTAGAAACCGCAGATAATTCGACATCTGCTCGGCCGTGGACGCGATCGAACCGGCGGCTGTGTCTTGATCGGTCCAAGGTGCCACCGTCAACAGCGCTTGTGTGAGCGCTGGTCGATCCTGATAGAACGGCGCATATCCCACGGCATAAAGCGCGCGGTCCGTGTCGGTGATGATGCCCTTCGTGCCGGTCATTCCAAGCGGTCCAAGCGCCGCTTCGCGAACGGCGACAGGGTGCGGCTTGTCCGCGATCAGATCGATCAGATGGCCGAGAAGTTCGTAGCCCGTGTTGCTGTAGGAGAAATGCGTTCCCGGCCTGAATCCCGTCCACAAACGGCCGCCGGCCACGCGCGGAAATATGGGCGCGGCATCGGGCAAGCCTGCCATGTGGCTCAGCAGCTGCGCCACGGTAATCGGCTCCTCCGGCAACATCGCATCGGGAAGATATTTCGACAGCGGCGAATCCAGATCGACTTTCCCCGCCTCACTCAGATGAAAAAGCGTGAGCGCCGCGAACGCCTTGCTGATCGATCCGATCTCAAAAAGATGTGCGGTGGAAACCGGAATGCGACGGTCCACATCGGCCCAGCCGAGCGTCAAGAGTGCAAGATAACCGTCGGCATCCACCACACATAGCGTCATGCCAGGCAGACCGATGGTCTTCAATTCCCGCTCTGCATAGGCGCGCAACGCATCCATCGCAGCCGAATAATCGTGATGCGAACGGCCGCTCTGCTCGACGTTGAGCTTCGACGGTGCGGATCCCGTCGACGCCAACACGGCGCTCGCCGCGACCGCGCCGGTCGCCGCAGCCGCACCCAACCATGTTCTGCGTGTCAAATGCATGTGGGAGAATCCTTATGCGAAGGATGATATGGAGATGGGCGCTCTGCATTTATCGAAAGGATGATTGGGGTCGTCAACCCTGGCGTTTTCTCGATCGGTCGACACTGCCTCTCGACGCGATGCCTCATGGCGAGGCGGTTTGCCCGCGGCAGTCTCCGTCCCGCTTTTGGTCTTGACGACAGCGTATCCGTTCACCAAGCAGAAACCGAACCCGCCGCACATCGCTGCATTCCACAGACTCCGGCGACGCTGTTTTTTTTCCGCGCGCTACAGATCGCCCGGTGTGAGCGCCGATGGCAAGCGCCCGTCGATATCCCTCACTCCTAGTTCGGCGGCCAACGAAGCAGCCACTAGTACTTTTCCGGTCCGCGACATTATAGCTTGATCGCTCGCAAGGGCGGCGATCACGCGGCCGATGAACTGCGGACTCTCGCTGTTGCCAAGGTCGAAGGCCCCTCCCTTTGAAGCTTCAACCACCGCCTCTGTTCTGACGAGGCCCGGATAAAGAGAGACAGCCGCAATACCGAACGGCTCCAGTTCCTGCGCCGCATCGGCGGTCATCTTGTCCGTGGCTGCCTTCGCAATACCGTAGATCGCGTTGCCAATTCTTTTCCGGGCGGCCCAAAAACCGAGATTGACGATCAATCCGCTGCGCTTCGGCAGCATAAGTCGGGCCGCATGCGCCGAACATACGAACGCCGCGCGAAGCCCGCCATCCATCATGGCAACCCATCGATGCATCGGTTGTTCCCAGAACGGAGCCGGCCAGGTAAATGCACCCGCCTCGACCATTTTCTCGTACCCTCCCCAGGCGCAGTTCACGAGCAAATCCAATCCGTGCCCGTTCTCTTCGATTGCACGGAAAGCATTGTTCGTGTCCTCGTCACGAAGGTGGTCGCAGCGCAGCCTTCGAACTGTATCCGGGAGCTCTGCGTGATCGATGGAGCGCCCGGTCGCGTAAACACGGAACCCGGCCTCGACCAGGCCGAATACCACGCCACGACCAACGCCCCTGCTGCCCCCAGTGACAAGCGCTGTGGGAGCATCCATTTCATCGCTCATGCTTGAGAGCGCGAGATATGTTCATGGAAGGAACGAGTCCCGAAGAACCATATCGAGCGCGATCGTTCGCAGAAAACTGCCACGTGAGCTTTGTAAGGCCATATCCTCGAAAATGTGCAGGCTCAATTCTGCGACTCTTGCCAAAGATACAGCTCGTTTCCATCGGGATCCTCGAAGCGTGCGCCGATGCCACCCTCAGATTTTATCGCATTGCTGGTGAAGCGAACACCCTTGGCTTTCAGTTGGCTTACCGCGCGGTCGATCGGTTCGTTGATTTCCAGTCCGATCGTCATCGCGCCCTTCAAGCCGGGCTTCGGATCATTCGGCGATGCCAAAAGCAACCCGATGCTCAAACCGTTGCCCGCATCGATCGTTGCCCAATGATCGCCGTAACGCTCGGCAAGCTTGAGGCCCAACGTCTGGGTGTAGAAGCGCACCGCCTTATCCATGTTGGATATGAATACCGTGACGTTGCCGCCGGTAATCGTTTGCGATTCTCCGATTTTGGCATCCCTGTCCGAATTGTGTGCGTCATCCACGTTACCAGCTGAGCCGGCCGACGCGGGAAGAACCGCGAGCGTCAGCGGGATCGTAAGAGTCAAAATATATGGCAATTTCATCTGGTGGCTCCTTGCACTATACCGATTTACGGTATATCGACTATCGGCATAATGCAAGCTAGACGGCGGCGCGCTATACGGGGAACATGAATATCGATTTGCCTCAACGGGCTTCGGAAGCGAGCGTCGCTCTAGATGCAGCTGTGTGGATCATGGTCGCTCTTGCGGACGAACCCAGACATGGCTACGCGATCATGAAAGACATTCAGGATCTCGGCGGCTTTTCCATGCGGCCCGGCACGCTCTATGCCGCGCTCGCGCGCATGGAGCGCGCCGGCCTCGTGGAGGAAATCCAAACCAATGACTACCGCCGACGTCCGTTTCGTTTGACGCCGACCGGCAAGATACGACTCGCGGGAGACCTGAAAATTCTCGCGGCACTCGCCTCGACCGGACTGCGCCGTCTGAAGCGGCGCAAACAAGGCAAACAAGGAGACTGACCATGACCCCGGACACGATGTTCAGCGAGAGCCAAATCACGCTCATGGTTCCCAATATGGATGAGGCGATACGGTTCTATACGGCGACGCTCGGCCTACATTTGAAGTCGCGCTACGGCGACGAGTTCGCTGTCGTCGAGGCGCCAGGGCTGACGATCGGATTGCACCCGCAACCGAAGGTGCCGTCGCCAAATGCACATGCGGCGTCGATCGGCCTCGGAGTCGCGTCGCTTGAAACCGCGATGGAGCAATTAAAGGCACGTGGTGTGCAGTTCGTGGGCGCAATCGTCGAAGATCCTCCGATCCGCATCGCTAATTTTATGGGTCCAGGCGGCGTCCCGCTCTACCTCTGCGAACAAAGCGAGTGGCGCTAGCATTGATGCCGGCACACAGGGGTCGCGGAGACGAGATACGGCTCGCGAAAGCAAGATCACTGAGTGAACTACACCAACCGGCTCTGATGCACAGCTGCCGCCACGAATGATGCGAATAACGGGTGCGGCGCGAACGGGCGCGATTTGAGTTCGGGGTGGAACTGCACGCCGATGAACCAGGGATGATCGGGAAATTCCATGATCTCGGGTAGCTTACCATCGGGCGACCAGCCTGAGACCTGGAAGCCGTGTTCGCCCAGCTGGCGCGTGTAACCGACATTCACTTCGTAGCGGTGGCGGTGGCGCTCGCTGATTTCGTTGGCGCCGTAGATTTCGGCAACTCGACTGCCAGGCTGCAGCACCGCGGTGTAGGCGCCGAGCCGCATGGTGCCGCCCTTGTCGTCGTCTTCCTTGCGCGTTTCGACCGCGTTGCCCTTTGTCCATTCCGTCATCAGCGCGATGACGGGATGGCGGGGATGTCCGTTCTCCGTCGTGCCCGCGCCTTCGAGGCCCGCCAGGTCCCGCGCGGCTTCGATCACGGCCATATGCAGGCCATAGCAGATGCCGAAAAACGGCACGCGCCGCTCGCGCGCGAATTTCACCGCTTCGATCTTGCCTTCGGTGCCGCGTTCGCCGAAGCCGCCGGGCACGAGAATGCCGTGGACGTTCTCCAGATAGACTGCCGCATCGTCGCGCTCGAAAATTTCGCTGTCGATCCAGTCCATATGCACCCGGACATTGTTGGCGAGGCCGCCATGGGTCAGCGCCTCCGACAGCGACTTGTAGGAATCCTTCACCTGCATGTATTTACCGACGACGGCGATGCGCACTTCGCCTTCGGGATTGGTCACCCGGTCGACGACCCATTTCCAGCGCGACAGGTCCGGCTCCGGCGCGTCGGTGATGCCGAACACTTTCAGCACCTGCGTATCGAAGCCTTCCTCATGATAGCGGATCGGCGCGGAATAGATCGTGGGCAGATCGAGCCCCGGGATCACGCATTCCTTTCGCACGTTGCAGAACAGCGCAATCTTGCGGCGCTCGTCTTCCGGGATCGGAATCGTCGCGCGGCACAGGAGGATATCCGGCTGGATGCCGATCGAGCGCAATTCCTTCACGGAATGCTGTGTCGGCTTGGTCTTCAATTCGCCCGCGGTCTCGATATAGGGGACGAGCGTGAGATGGACGAAGGCCGCGCGATCGCGCCCCAATTCATTACCCAGTTGGCGAATTGCTTCGAAAAACGGCAACCCCTCGATATCGCCCAC
>JBEKLK010000156.1:0-7944 GCA_050010235.1 Rhizomicrobium sp. | reverse complement strand
CATCGAAAAACGGATGTTCACGCAGGTCGAGGACCTTCTGCCGGTCATCAGCTTCGAGTCGAAAAAGGATTCCGAAACCCAGACCAAGCATAACGAATTCATCAAGCGCATGCTGGCGCGCGGTTATACCGCCCGCCAGGTCCGCCGGCTTGTTGAATGGTATATGCGCGTCAACAAGGCGGGGTAAGAGTCATGGTTCGGGGCTCGCTGCGCTCGCACCTCACCATGATGCCGTGGCGTCATCCTGAGGTGGCCGCGTAGCGGCCCTCGAAGGACGACGCCATGACCCAATTTATCGACCGACGCCTCAATCCCAAGGGCAAGAGCCTCGCCAACCGGCAGCGCTTTCTGCGCCGCGCGCGCGCGCAGATCCGTGAAGCGGTTCAGAAGTCGCTCAAGGATTCGGCCGTCGCCGATATCGGCAAGAACCGTAAGATCAAGATTTCTTCCAAGGGCACGCGCGAGCCCCGCTTCCGGCTTGACCCCAAGGCGGGCGGCGAGCGCGATTTCGTGTTGCCAGGCAACAAGGAATTCTCGCCCGGTGACGAGATCAAGAAGCCACGCTCCGGCGAAGACGGCGGCCGCGGCAAACAGGCCAGCGATTCCGGCGACGGCGAGGACGATTTCGAATTCACGATGACGCAGGACGAGGTGCTCGACATCTTCTTCGAGGACCTGGCGTTGCCGAATCTGGTGCGCACCACCCTCAAGGAAACGCCCAGCCGCATTTGGCGCCGCTCCGGCATCACCACGGCCGGATCGCCCACCCAGATCAATCTGATCCGGACCATGCGTAACGCCTTCGGCCGGCGCATTGCGCTGAGGCGGCCTTCAGTCACCGATCTCAACCTGCTCATGGAACAGCTCGACGCGCTCGAGCGCGAGGAGCCGCAGACGGACGAGACGCGCGCGCGGATCGTGGCCCTCAAGGAAGACATCGCCAAGGCGAATTCGAAGCGCAAATGGATCGGGTTCATCGACCCCATCGACGTGCGCTACAACGCCTTCACAGAACATCCGGTGCCGACGAGCCAGGCGGTCATGTTCTGCCTGATGGACGTTTCGGGCTCGATGGGCGAGCGCGAGAAAGACCTCGCCAAGCGTTTCTACATGCTGCTGCACCTGTTCCTGAAGCGGCGCTACGAGCGCGTGGATATCGTGTTCATCCGGCACACGCATGATGCGCAGGAAGTGGACGAGCAGGAATTCTTCTATTCGCGCCAGTCGGGCGGCACGATCGTATCGACGGCACTCGACAAGATGCTGGAGATCCAGAAAGAGCGCTACGCGACCGCCGACTGGAACATCTATGCGGCGCAAGCCTCCGACGGCTACACGCAATCGGGCGACGCAAGGCGCTGCGTGGAGATGCTGAACGCCGACATCATGCCGCTCTGCCAATATTACGCCTATATCGAAATCCTCGACGAGCGCGAGATGGAAGTGTTTGCGAGCGAGGATTCCGGCGCCGAATTGTGGCGCGCCTATCGCACGGTCGCGGAGTTGTGGTCCAATTTCGCGACCAAGCGCATTTCCAAGCCGGCCGACATCTTTCCGGTGTTTCGCGAGCTGTTCAAGAAAGAGGAGGCCGCACAATGACGGGCACTCCTCTCTTTACCGAACCGGAATGGGATTTTGCGACGCTCGACCGCGTCTACAAGGCGATCGAAGAGATTGCGCTGGGCGAACTCAAGCTCGATATCTATCCCAACCAGATCGAGGTGATTTCGTCGGAGCAGATGCTCGACGCCTATTCCTCCCTCGCCATGCCGCTGATGTACAATCACTGGTCCTTCGGCAAGCTGTTTGCGCGCGAGGAAGCGATGTATCGCGCCGGCTACAGCGCACTCGCCTATGAAATCGTGATCAATTCGAGCCCCTGCATTTCCTACCTGCTCGAAGAAAATTCGATGACGATGCAGGCGCTGGTCATTGCCCATGCGGCCTTCGGCCACAACCACTTCTTCAAGAACAACTACTTGTTCCAGCAATGGACGAACGCCGAAGGCATTCTCGATTATCTGGCCTTCGCCAAGCGCTACATCATGGCCTGCGAAGACCGACATGGCCGCGACGAGGTCGAAGCAGTGCTCGATTCGGCGCATGCGCTGATGGACCAGGGCGTGTTCCGCTATCGCCGGCCGCCGCGGCCGTCGAAGGAGCGCGTGTTGGAGAAACGCCGCAAGCGCGTGGAATATGAGGAAGAAGCCTATAGCGAATTGTGGCGCACCTTGCCCGCGGGCATCGAGCCGCCCGAAGTATCGCCCGCCATCGATCCCGAAGAGACTTTCACCGGCGAAGTGAAATTGCCGGAAGAGAATATCCTCTATTTCCTAGAGAAACACTCACCTGCGCTGAAGCCCTGGCAACGGGAAATGCTGCGCATCGTGCGCAACCTCTCGCAGTATTTCTATCCCCAACGGCAGACCAAGGTGATGAACGAAGGCTGCGCCACTTTCGTGCACTACACCCTGATGAACGCGCTCTACGACAAGGGCCTGATCACCGAAAGCTCGCTGCTCGAATTCCTCCACAGTCACACCAGCGTGGTGTTCCAGCCGGAATTCGACGACCGGCGCTATTACGGCCTCAATCCCTATGCGCTGGGCTACGGCATGATGGCGGACATCAAGCGCATCTGCATAGAGCCGACGCCGGAAGATCGCGACTGGTTTCCCCATATCGCAGGCCAAGGCGACTGGATGGCGGTCCTGCGAGACGGTTGGGCCAATTATCGCGACGAAAGCTTCATCGAACAGTTCTTGAGTCCGAAGCTCATACGCGATTTCCGGTTGTTTGCCCTTTTCGACAAGGCCGACGAGGGCGCCTACAAAGTTTCCGCGATCCACAATGAAACCGGCTATCGCCGTGTGCGTTCCGCGCTCGCCCGCCAATATGACGTGGGAACGGCAGACGTGAACATCCAGGTCACGGGTGCGAATCTCCACAGCGACCGCAAGCTATTTGTCGAACACCGCATGAACCGCGGCGTTCCGCTGCAGGTGCAGAGCCGCGAGCTTGTCTGCGCCCATATCGAGCGTCTTTGGGGCCACGAAGTCGTGTTCGAGGAAGTCCTGAGCGAGAATTAAGCGCAAGGGCTCGCGAGCCCCTGCGCTTATTCCCTGGATTCAGGACACATGACCCGCATGTGCCGTCGAGACGATGACATGTTCGATGGCGGGCTTCGCGGCGGCCGCCAAAGCGGGGGCCGGACCTGCCAACGTCGCCAGCAGCAACAGCACGGAACCGACGATGACCGTGACGGTCAGCACATTCGTGCCGATGGAATCGCCGGATGAATTGTTGCCGGATGAATTGCTCATAAAATTCGTACGCATTTGCCTCTCCACTTCGGTCGTGCGGGGTGGGGGGAATCCGCTCGACCGGCCTTGGCACTCAGATAGGTTAGGTTCGGCGGGGTGCAATCATTGGGAGCCATGCAAGGGCGGTATACGTCCAAACCTTGTAATTGACGACTGCCGACTAGCATCTGCCGCCCGATACGCCAAAAACCGGCTGAATTCCGCGAGATTTGGCCTTTTCGCGCTCCTGTCGACATGCAACGCTTCGGGTCGAACAGGAGGCTCCCCATGAGCGCGCGCGCAATCGAGACCGGCACGAACGATCTTCTGGCTCATGTGGAGCATGGAGTCGCCATCATCACCATGAATCGTCCCGAACGGCGCAACGCGCTGAGCCAGGACATGCTGCAGGCGATGGGCGCCGTGCTGGCGAAATGCGAGACGGACGGCGATGTGGGCGCTGTCGTGTTGACCGGCGCGGGCGGAGGCTTCTGTGCGGGAGGAGACGTGAAAGGCATGGCCGCAGGCGAAGGCGGACCACGGCTCGATCTCGACAGCCGCATCCATCTGCAACGGGTCAGCCAGCGCGCCACCGCGGGCAAGCTTCACAAGATGCCGAAACCAACGCTTGCGGCTCTTCCGGGCGCGGCGGCCGGGGCCGGTCTGGCGCTCGCTCTCGCCTGCGACCTGCGCATTGCGGCGGAGACTGCGGTGATGACGACGGCCTTCGCGCGCGTCGGTTTCTCCGGAGATTATGGCGGCACCTATTTCCTCACACAGCTCGTCGGCACCGGAAAAGCGCGCGAGCTCTATTATCTCTCCGAGCGCGTCGACATGAAGGAGGCGTTGCGCCTCGGCCTCGTCAATTGGGTCGTGCCGGCGGATCAGCTCGAAAAGAAAACCATGGAGATCGCGCTTCGCCTCGCATCGGGCCCGCGCGTCGCCTATCGCTACATGAAGGAAAATCTCAATCGCGCGGCCGCCGGCGAAACCGACGATTGCCTCGATCTCGAGGCCACGCACCATATCCACACCGGCATGACCGAGGACCACAAGGAAGCCGCGCGCGCCTTCGTCGAAAAGCGCGAGCCGGTGTTCAAGGGGCGGTAGCGGAAACTTCGGAACCGATTGCATATTGGAGGGTCTCGGCACCAAGCCGTACGATTATTCCATGCTCACCCGAAAACGCGGAAATCTCGTAATTCGCAAAGAGGCGGCGCCGGCAGCCTCCAAACAGCTCGAGCGCGACGGCTACGCGCTGATAAAGAATGTTCTGACAAGAAAGGAATTGGCGGCGCTTCGTACCGAGGTCGCTGCCGTGTTCGACACCAGCGAACAGGATCGCTCGGCGGATGCGCGCAACGAGTTCCGCCACGCCATGCTGAACCGTTCGCCGCTGTCGCAGATTGCGATCGGGAACCGCGCAATTCTCGATGTGATCGAACCGTTGCTGGGCGAGGATTGCCACGTCATCGCCAACACGGCCTGGCGCAATGTGAAGGGCCACAAGGGCGGGTCATGGCACATCGATGCCGGGCCGCATGTGCCGCGCCCGGAAGGCGTGGAGTGGCCGGATGACATCCCCTATCCGATCTTCGCCATCGGCGTGCACATCTTCCTGAAGGATTGCCCCATCGAAGCGGGGCCGACGGCCGTGATCCCGGGCTCGCATCGTTCCGGACGTATGCCTCCGCGGGACCGGTTGGACGATGCGTCGCTGACCTACAAAGGAAAGAAGCCCGTCTGTCTGGCCGCGAAGGCCGGGGACGCATCCTTATTTGTTTCAGACGCCTGGCATCGCGGCACGCCGGCGCAGAATCGTTACGGCCGGTTTTTCCTGCAAGCCCATTATGGCCGCCGCGACATCGCCCAGCGCATCCTGCCGACGGCGGACGCGAACCACCTTTCTGCGAAGGCCCTCGCGCGCGCGCAATCGCAGCGTGAAAAGACTCTGGTCGGTTTGCATGCCATTGGGTTCTATGACGGTTGATCTCAATCGCCAGTCATCCTGCGCATACTTCTACTTCTTGCATGACGGATCGCCTTCGGTGCAATCGAGCAGGGACTTGAGTTCCCGGATGCGCGCATCCATCTTCTGCTCGAGGCAATTGTCCATCTCCATCGGCCAGATCGAGCCGCCATCCTGCTGCGGGCCGATCTCCCAGGCGCATTCCTTGTCGCGATAAGCGACCCAGGCGCGTTCGAGATCTTTCAGCCCGTTCTTCGACGCATCATCCGTCTGTTGCGACATCAGTTTCCGATAGACCAGATTCAGTTCCGCATTCGAGGCGTCGAGATTGGCGCCGGCGCAGAGGTTCATGCTCATCTGCACCGTCTCCTTGCCGCAGTCCCGGGTTTTGTAGAGCGGCGCACCGTTCGCGAGCGCACCACCCACCACCGCGCACAGCGCAAGCCCGGCAATCGTTGAATATCGCATCGTCCCTCCCCGTCGGCGGAAGCCGCACAAGAAACCCTACGCCGTGGCAACCGTCCCTGCGAGCTTGACTTGCCCCGGCTCCGGATCGCCAAATGCGCTCGCATTCAGGGATGGGAACGCATATGCCCGACGCAGCTCTCGTATCGCCCAAAGGCTTTTCGCATCTCGCGATCCGCGTGACCGATCTCGGCCGCTCGGTGGCGTTCTATTCGCGCGTGCTGGGGTTCGACGTGTTCGACGATTTGCGCGACGATCCGCGCCTGCCCCGCGTATTCGGAACGATCGGCGGCACAGCCGTCGAACTGGTGAAGACGACAAATTCGCAGCGCGCGGCCCCGGCCGACGGGGCGGGAAATCCTCCCGGTCTCGCGGCGTTTGCGTTCGCCGTCGAAGACATGGACGCAACCTTTGCAGCGCTGAAGGCGCAAGGCCTCGTGACAGGAGACACCGCGCAGGAAATGGGCCGCGCGAAGCTTGTCTGGGTACGCGATCCCGATGGCACGATGTTCGAACTGATCGAATTGCCGCGCAAGGCCGCGTCGATGGCGGAGCTCGCGCCGCGCTTCAAGGCCCGCCGCGCGGCGAGCGGCGGCTGATCGATCTCCGATGGGGCGAAAATTGGCCGAACAGGCATTCGATTCGAAAATTGAAGATCTCGGCAACGCGATTGCGGGTCCGTGGCGCTCGCCGCGTCAGATGCTGCAGGCGCAAACCTACGACAAGCATGCGTCGATCCATGACGAGGCGACCGCTGCGAAGCTCGGCTTCAAAGGCGCGGCCATCGAGGGACCCACGCATTTCAGCCAGTTCGCGCCGCTTGGCGCGGCCTTGTGGGGCAAAAAATGGTTCCAGGAAGGCTGCCTGTCCGCGCATTACCGCAACATGGTGATCGAAGGCGAGAAGGTCCGCGCCTTCATGGCCAAGCCCGACGGCGACGCAAATCTCGTGGTGATCTGGGCGCAAAAGGAAGACGGCACGGAAGTTCTCAAAGGCACGGCATCGGTGGGCGGCGAGCACGGACCGACCGCGCTCGAGCAAAGGCTGGCGACCCTTCCACCGCTTGAGAAGCCGGTCATCCTGCACGACGTGAAGATCGGCATGAAGCTGAAGCGCCACCCCGTGCGTATGGCGATCGACCAGAACATGGGCGCGCTTTACCCGTTTTCGCTGCGCGAAAAGCTTGCGAAGATCACGGAGCCCTCGCCCTGGTATGATCCCGAGCTTGCCGATACTTCGCCGTTCAGCCGCGCGATCATACCCGTCGAGATGATCAGCGTGCTGGGCTACTACAGCTCCCAGGGCGATCGGTTGCCGACACGGGGGCCCGCGATCGGCCTGTTCGCCGATCAGGAAATCCGCCTCGTGCGCGGACCGCTTTTTGTGGGCGAACCTTACGAGGTCGAGCGCGAGGTCGTGGCGCTCAGCGGCAGCCGGCGCACCGAGAGCATCTGGATGCGCGCGAACTTCTTCGCGCCGGGCTCGAACGAGGTGCTGGCGACCATGCTGCTCAATAGCGCGAGCCTGATCGATTCCTATGCGCGCTATGCCGAAGATCGCGCGGCGCTTTGGCCGGAGTGACGCGCAAGCCGGCGGCTACGAACCCGTGCCGGAATCGTTGGGCTTCGTCTGCAGCTGCACGAAATTTTGGATGCCCATCTGCTCGATCAGCCGCAATTGCGTCTGCAGCCAGTCGATGTGCTCTTCCTCGCTTTCGAGGATCGCGACAAACAGCTCGCGCGAGACGTAATCCCGGACCGTCTCGCAATGCGCGATGGCATGTTTGAGGTCGGGATAGGAGCGCTGTTCGAGCGTCAGGTCGCAGCCGATCACTTCGGCGACATTCTCGCCGATCAGAAGCTTGCCGAGATCCTGAAGGTTCGGCAGGCCGCCCAGGAACAGCACGCGCTTGATGAGCCGGTCGGCGTGGCGCATCTCGTCCACGGATTCTTCGTATTCGTGCTTGGCGAGCTCCGACAGGCCCCAATCCGCCAGCATCCGCGAATGGAGGAAATACTGATTGATGGAGGTGAGCTCGTTCTTGAGAACGAGATTGAGGAACGCGATGACTTTGGCGTCGCCCGCGACCGAGGCGACCGGTTCGGGCCCTACGCCGCCCTGACCAGCGGAGCGTCCTGTTGCGCCTCGTCCAGCATGTGCTCGATTTCGTCCTGGCATCGGCCGCAATTCCTTTCGACCCCGCAACGG
>JBEKLK010000155.1:0-7977 GCA_050010235.1 Rhizomicrobium sp. | reverse complement strand
TCCCGCTCTCGACCGGCAGATTGCGCTCGTCAAAGAGATGCAGGGCCATGCGACACATGACGCCGGCGTGTGGAAATTGAAGGACGGCGAATCCTATTATGCGGATTCGCTGATCAACTGGACGACGTCGTCGATGAAGCCCGTGGACATCCACAAGACGGGCGTCGATCTCGTGAAAACATTATCCGCCCAGATCGACACGATCATGAAGGCGCAAGGCATGACCCAGGGCACGGTCGGCGAGCGCCTGCGCGGCATGTATAACGATCCGAAGTTCCGTTATCCGAACACGGACGAAGGCAAGGACAAGCTGCTGGCGGATCTGAACGTGAAGGTCCAGGCGGTGCGCGCGAAGCTGCCGCAATATTTCCGCACCCTGCCCAAGGCCAATCTCATCATCAAGCGCATCCCGAAATATACCGAAGCGGGCCAGCCCGGCGGCTACTACCAGCCCGCCTCGCTCGACGGGACGAGGCCGGGCACCTACTACATCAATCTGCGCGACACGGCGGAAGTGCCGAGCTGGACCTTGCCCACGCTCACCTATCACGAGGGCATTCCCGGCCATCATCTGCAGGGCAGCATCCAGCAGGAAACCAACCTGCCGATGATCCGCAAGCTGTCGTTCTTCTCCGCCTATATCGAAGGCTGGGCGCTTTATGCCGAGCAGCTCGCGGACGAAATCGGGATGTACGACAACGATCCGTTCGGGCGCATCGGCTATCTGCACGATGCAATGTTCCGGGGCGTGCGTCTGGTGGTCGACACCGGAATGCATGCGATGCGCTGGAGCCGCGAGGACGCGATCAAATATTATGTCGACGCGCTCGGCGATCCGGACACGTCGGCTGCGACGGAAGTCGAGCGCTATTGCATCTGGCCCGGCCAGGCCTGCTCCTACATGCTCGGCAAGCTGACGATTTTGCGTCTTCGGGAGAAGGCAAAGACGGCGCTGGGACCGCGCTTCGATATCCGCGATTACAACGACGCGGTTCTCGTCAGCGGCGCGGTGCCGCTCGCGGTGCTGGAACAGGTTGTCGACCGTTACATCGCGGCCAAGAGCGCCTGATCGAGATCGGCGATCAGGTCGGCGATGTCTTCGATTCCGGCGGACAGCCGCAGCAAGTCTGTCGGAACCGGACTGCCCGCGCCTTCGACGGACGCGCGATGCTCGACGAGGCTTTCGGTGCCGCCGAGCGACGTGGCGCGCTTCCAGACGTGAACGTTGGCGGCCGTTTTGACGGCAGCCTGCTCGCCGCCCTTGACCCGGATGGACAGCATCGCGCCGAAGCCGCCCGGCATCTGGCGCGCGGCAATGGCGTGTCCCGGAAAGTCCGGCAGACCCGGATAAAGAACCTGCGCGATATTGGGATTCGCGGCCAGGTGCTCGGCGAGCTTTTGCGCATTGGCGACCGCCGTTCTGACGCGCGGAAAAAGCGTGCGCATGCCGCGCAACAACAGCCATGCTTCGAACGAGCCGAGCACGCCGCCGATCTGTGCCCGCACCGCTGCCATCTTCGCCCAGTATTCGTCGTCGCTGCGCGTGACAAGCGCACCGGCCATCAGGTCGGAATGGCCGTTGAGATATTTCGTCGCCGAATGCATGACGATGTCGGCGCCGAAATCGATGGGCCGCGACAGCACGGGCGTGGCCGCGGTCGAGTCGACGGCAAGACGCGCGCCCGCCGCATGCGCAATCTCGGCCGCAGCCGCGAGATCTGTGATGTCCCACAACGGGTTGGCCGGCGTCTCGACCCAGACGATCTTCGTCTTCCCGGGCCGCACGGCGCGCTTGAGCGCGGCCGGATCCGTCATGTCGACGATCTCGACCTCGAGTCCCCAATTTTGCGCGAAGCCCAGAAGCCAGTTGCGCAGCGACCAGTACATGACCCTCGGCGCGATCACGTGGTCGCCGGGCGAGAGAGAGAGAAAGACGGCGGTGGCGGCGGCCATGCCCGACGAGAACAGCATGGCGTCCGCGCCGTTTTCGAGCGCGGCGAGCAGCGCTTCGGGCTGGTCGAAAGCCGGATTGTCGGCGCGCGCATAAATCCGGCCCGAGCGATATTGATTGTCGGCATCGCGCAGATAGGTGGAGGAGGTTTGCAGATTCGGGGAAATCGCGCGGCTTTCTTCCTCGACCCAACCCAGCGCCTGGGCCGCAATCGTCGCCGGCTGGAGTGGGTCGTTCTTTCCGCTCATGACATCATCCGCTCTTGCCGCGGCCGTAGACGGATGCGGCGCGTAATGCTCGCACGACCGCAATCGCCGCTCAAATGCGGGCGAGACGGTGAAGTCCGCCTAATAGGGATTCGTTGCGGGCCGTTCGGCCGATTCGTCGAGCACGCCCGGCGCATCCCACGAGCCCTCCGGCCGCACGATCACATAGGGATCGCTCATCATGGTGATCGCATCGGGATGCGGCTCCAGTTCCGCGTGGACCTCGATATATTCGTGGTCCGAGAACACCAGCGGAAAGTTCTTGTGGAGCGGCTTGAGGCCGAAGCGGGCCCAGAATTTGAGCAGCCGCTTCTGCGAATGCCCATAGAGCGCGCGATAACCTTTACGCCGGACGATCTCGATGCCGCGTTCGACGATGACCTTCGGAATCAGCGTGCGACGGTATTTCGGAAGCACCGCGAGCCGCTCCATCTTCGCGAAGCCCGCGAAATAGCGCAGCCGCAACGCCGCCGCCGGTTGTCCGTTGACGAAACCGAGAATGTGCGTGGCGCAAAAATCGTTGCCGTCGAACTCCTCGTCATAAGGGCAGTTCTGCTCGCTCATGAACACGGCCGCGCGCAACGCGAACGCCTTGGCGATCAAGTCGGGCGTCGATGCCACGACGGCTTCAAGTGTCTTGCGCATCGTCCTATGCCGCCGGCACGGTGTCGGTAGTGTCGCCATCGAGCCGGAACAGATCGCCGAGCCCCATTTTGCTGGGCTGCACATTGACGAAGCCATAGCTCTTGATCGTGCTGAGCCCGCCAAGCGTCGCCGCACTCGTATAGATCGGTACGCCGCCATAACGATCCTTGCCGAGCGCCTTGGCGACCAGTGGGGTCGCGATCCGCGCGACCTTCTTGGCGACGATGGCCCAGATATAAACCACGATCGGCCGCTCGCCTTCGGAGACGAGCTGTCCGAGTTCGGGCAAGACGGGATCGAAGGTGCCTTTTTCGAGGGCGAGGCGGCCCACCTCGTTCAAATGCAGGAAGGCGTAATAGCCGATAAAGCGAACCTCGGAAGGCGAATTGGCCTTGGTGTAATACACGCCCCAGATGCTGTCCGAGTTGTGTTTATACACGGCCTTCACAAGATCGAGCGAAGCCACGCTGGGTGATATCTCGGTCTTGCTTAATGTGTAGAGGTGCTCGATCTCCTCGTCCGATGGCTGGCGGACGAAGATGACACTGCCGTCGGGAAGCTGAAATCGCGGCTCCCGGCGTTCCGAGTTATGCGCTAAGTGTATGATTTTACGAAGATTCAACTCCATGGTACTAACCCGTTACCCCATGCTTGTTAAACACCGACACCGCCCGCCGAACGCGGACCAGAATTTCATTTTGTACTAAATTGGAGCATATTGCACCTACGGGTAGTTACTATGAACGAATTACCTTATGCGGGAATAGTCGAACAGGGGGGCTTGGCGGACGTCGATTGGGACGATTTCCGGGTCTTCCTGGAGGTTGTCCGCACGGGAAGCTTCAACCGGGCTGCCGCGCGACTGAAAATGACGCAACCCACCGTGAGCCGCCGGCTCGTCCGGCTGGAGACTGCCATCGGCGTGAGGCTGTTCGACCGGGACCGCCGCGGCCCGCGCCTGACTTATGAGGGCCAGCGCATCTTCACCGATGCGAATGCGGCCCAGGCCGCCCTCACGAGGGCTTCCAACCAGGCCTCAAGCGCCTCCGGCCGCGTCCAGGGCAATTGCAACATATTCATGGGGGACGGCGTCGCGTGCTATTGGATGACGCGGTTTCTCACGCCGTTCTTCGCCCGCTATCCCAACATCGAACTCAAGCTCTTCGGCGCCTTCGAAACGCCGGGAGACAAGCGCGAAATCTTCGATCTGCATGTGCATTATTACGAGCCGGCGGAGGCCGAGCCGGTCGCGGTCAAGCTCGGGTCCATGCATTTCCTGCCATTCGCATCGCGCGACTATCTTCGGCTGCACGGCGTCCCGCGCAGCATCGACGATCTCGGTCGGCACAAATTGCTCGATCTCTCGGCCTATCTGGCCGATATGGGGTCCTGGTCGAGCTGGTCGCGGGACGACGCCAACAAGCACACCGTGCTGTTCACGAATCTCAGTGCCTGCCTCGGCGAAGCCGTACGATACGGCGCGGGCATCGCGCTTCTGCCCACCTATGCGCCGCTCGTGGACGATGCCTTTGTTCCACTCGACATCGGGATTCGTTTCCAAACGCCGATCTTCGTCAGCTATCAGCGCGATGCTGCGAAGAAGTGGCCCGTGCGGGCCACCATCGACTTTCTGCGTAGCCACGTCTTCGACCGCAAAAACATGCCCTGGTTTCGGGAATCCTATGTGGCGCCGGCCGAGGACTGGAACAAGCGGCTGTTGACCCTGCTTCAGGAAGCGGCCGAGCCCGACGGCCCCCGCGAATTGGCGCATCGCCGGCGGGCGCCGGCGTCACCGGCGCGCTGACTCTATTGGGGACAGACCCGCCCGATGGTTCAGGCGCCAAGCCTTCGGGCGAGGGTAAGCCCGGCAATCAGCAGCACGACGAAAATCACCAGGAAAATGAAGAACAGGAATTTTGCGATCGCGAAGGATGCGCCCGCAATGCCCGTGAAGCCGAGTACGCCGGCGATAAGCCCCAAGATCAGAAACAAGAATGCCAAGCGCAGCATGGTACCCCTCAAGACTGTCCAATACGGGTGATCAACGCGCCGCGGCCTCCAAATGTTCCCACCCCTCTCCCCGGGGCGCGCTTTGTGCTAGGGTCGGCCAAGCCGTCCAAGGGGAAACGCTCCATGTCATTCAAAGATTTATACGCACTTTCGACCGAAGGCTCGACCTGGTCGGTGAAGCAGGATTTCGACACGGTCTTCAACTGGGATTACGACGACGGCCGCGCGGGCATGATGGGTCTCTATGCCAAGGGCAAGGAGATGCAGTGGGACGCCGTCACGCGCATCGACTGGTCGCAGGAACTCGACGAAGACAATCCGCAAGGCATGCCCGAAGAGTCGCTGCCGATCCACATGGCGGAGTGCTACAAGCGGATGTCTGAAAAGGAAAAGGGTGTCGTCCGCCGCAACTTCCAGGCCTGGCAGATTTCGCAGTTCATGCAAGGCGAGCAGGGCGCGCTCATCTGCGCCGCCAAGATCGTGACGCAGGTCCCCGATGCGGATTCGAAATTCTACGCATCGACCCAGACGATCGACGAGGCGCGGCATGTCGAGGCCTATCGCAGTCTGCTGAAGAAATTCAAAGTGGCTTATCCGATGACGAAGCCGCTGAAGGAGCTCATCGACCAGACTCTGCGGGATTCGCGCTGGGACATGACCTATCTCGGCATGCAGGTCGTGATTGAAGGCCTTGCGCTCGCCGCATTCGGCACGATCCGGGACAATGCCCAGAACCAGCTTTGCGCGCAGGTCAATGCCTATGTGATGCAGGACGAGTCGCGTCACGTCGCATTTGGGCGCCTGGCACTGCGCGATTTCTATCCGCAACTGACCCAGAAAGAACGCGACGAGCGCGAGGAGTTCCTGCTCGAAGCATCCTATCTGATGCGCGACCGGTTCGACGCGATCGAGCTCTGGCAGCATCTCGATCTGCCGATCGAGGAATGCGCCACGGCCATGTACGAAAGCGGCTTCATGGAGAAATTCCGCAATTCGCTGTTCGCACGCATCGTGCCGATCGTGAAGGACATCGGGTTGTGGGGCGACTATATCCGCAAGGGCTACGAGGAAATGGGCGTCATCGGTTATGCGCAGACCGACGTCCAGGCGCTGCAGGACGAAGACGATTTCATCGCCAAGCGCTTCGACGCGCGCCGCGCGGAAGTCCAGCGCGTCATCGACCGCGCGCAGGCGGCGGAATAACGGGCGCGGGGGGCCCGCAAAAGTTAAGCCCCCCGCCAACCATTATTTTCCAGGCTTCCTGAACTTGAAGATGAACTGATCGGTTTTACCGCGGATCGACGGGTCGAACACTTTCAGCGTATGGGTATCGCCGGGATTGTGCAGCACCTTGCTCTCGCCCACGAACACGAATCCCGCGGCTTCTACTTCCTTCTTCACCTGGGCCGGATCGATGCGATGGAGCGTGTCGGTGTCGCGCAGGCCCGAGCCCGCTTCGGCCACGTGGTCAAGCACGATGAAAATACCGCCGGGCTTCAGCGAATCGAAGATCGCCTTGTTCATCGCCGCCACGTCGACCGGACCGAAGAATTTGTCGTGCAGGTCGTGATAGTTCTGCGACGTCCAGACCAAATCGACCTTTTCGGGCACGAGGAACTGCGCCATCGGCGCGTGGATGAACGACACGTTGGGATAGTTCGGATCGCCGGGCGGCGGCATCGCGATATTGTTCTTCTTGTAGAGATCGTCGAGGTCGGACGGGAAATAGCTATAGACCCAACCTTTTGACCCAACCACCTTGCTGAAGATCCTGGTGAAGTAGCCTTTGCCCGGAATCATGTCGACGACACGATCGCCCGGCTTGATGCCGGCGAAGGCGATGCATTCGGCAGGCTTGCGCTCTGCGTCGCGCTTCGTGTCGGCATCGGGCCGATTGGGATCGGCGACGGCCGCGGTGATATAAGCCGGTATCTTGTGTGCCGGCGCTGCGGCGAAAGCCGAGGATGCGCCGACGACCAGAGCCGCCAGCGTGGCTCCTAAGACGATTGAACGGTTCAAAATATCCTCCCGCAATGGTTTGCGCTCGATAGCGCAGGCCCATTCTAGCGGCTTCGGCCGCAACAATCACCTCGCCTCCCAAAGTATTGATCCGCGACGGCTGCGCTACGGCCCGGGTTTATCCATTCTCGCTCGCCTTACTCCGGCATTGCATCAAGCAGGACACGCGGCAGGAACAACAGAGTGACGCCCACGGCAAACGGCAGGGAATAGGCCAACTGCGAGGCAGATTGCGCAACCGCCTGACCGGCACCGGTCAATGGCAGGAGCACGAAGATGCAACCTGCGGCCAGGACGAGCGCGGCCGTCTCCAGGGCTTCGTCATACGCTCGCCGCCTGCCGATATGCGCAAGAAGGCGCGCGGAGAATGCGGCATCATCCGGTTCCTCGAGCGGACGCGACAACATCACATCGAGTTCATCGCTCATCGCGCCTCCTTCCATGCACTCAGCATCGTTTGAATCTCCTCACGCCCGCGCAGCACATGCGATTTCAGCGTCCCCAGCGGTACGCCCATGATCTCCGCCGCTTCCTCGTGGGAGTAACCTTGCGAGAAGCAGAGCGTGAGCGCCGCGCGTCTCGCGGGAACAAGTTTCGCGAGCGCCGTTTCGAGATCGAGTTTGGCGTGAAAGGCGGTTTCCGATTGGCGCAAAGATTCGAGCGGCTCTTCGAGCGGTTCGAGCTTGTGCTTGCGCGCATGCATCAAATAGCGCGAATAGCCAATTTGAAAGAGCCACGCCGCGAAACTTCCCTCGGCGCGAAACTGGCCCATTTTCCGATACGCTTCGAGGAACGTGTCCTGCGCCAGATCGTCGGCGAGCGCATGATCGCCCCGCGACATGCGTCGCAGGAAGGCGCGCAGTTTGCCCTGGTGAATGCGCACAAGCTCCGCGAAAGCGCCGACATCGCCCTTCGCCGCCGCTTGCGCCAGCCGATCCGAGTCGCTCATCTACGACGAACATAGCGCCTCGATGTGCTCAACGCCTGTCGAACATCCCGCCGAGCAGGCGTGCAAGCCCGACCATGAACGGAAAAATGCCGATTACGGGAAGCCAATTGGGCATGTGGTCGCCGACGAAGAAGTCC
>JBEKLK010000154.1:0-7985 GCA_050010235.1 Rhizomicrobium sp. | reverse complement strand
ATTCCGGTCAGCGTGGACTGCGAAGCCGGATTCTCGTCGAACCCGGAAATGGTTGCGGATTTTGTGATAGCGCTGGCACGGGCGGGAGCCGTCGGAATCAACCTGGAAGACGGAACGGCACCGCCCGATCTTCTTGCGGCCAAGATTGCGGCGATCAAGAGTGCGTGCGAGCGCGAAGGCGTGGATGTGTTCGTCAATGCGCGCACGGATGTCGTGCTCAAGCATCTCGTTTCGCCGGAAGATGCGGTTCGCGAGGCGATCGCACGCGGCGAACGCTATCTCGATGCCGATGCCGATGGTTTGTTTGTGCCTGCACTGACCGATCTCGCGGCGATGGATACGATTGCCAAGGCGGTGGACCTGCCGCTCAACATCCTGATCCGTCCGGGGTTGGCGCCGGTTTCGGAATTGAAGAATGCCGGCGTACGCCGCCTGAGCGCGGGCGGCGGAATTTGTAGTGCTGCGCTCGGGGCCGCCCGCCGCGCCATGAAGGAAATGCTGGAGAAGGGCCGCTACGAGACACTCTTTGCCGAAAGCGAAGGGTTGCCGAAAATGAATGAGTTGTTCGCGCGCAAATAGCGGCGCACTACGGCATTCCGTTGCGGTTCCAGAAATCCTTTACCTTGGCGAAGAAGCCTTCGGATTCCGGATTGGTGCCTTCTTCGCTTTCCTTCTCGAAGGCGCGCAGCATTTCCTTCTGCTTCTTGGTGAGCTTGGCGGGCGTCTCGACGCTGACCTCGATATAAAGGTCTCCCGTCATGCCGCCGCCCCGCATCACCGGCATGCCTTTGCCTCGCAGGCGAAACTGCTTTCCCGACTGCGTCGCTTCCGGGATCGTGATCTTGCTGCGGCCGCCGTCGCAGGTGGGCACTTCGATCGTGCCGCCGAGAGCAGCCGTAACGAACGACACCGGCGCGCGGCAATAAAGATCGTGTCCGTCGCGCTGGAAAATCTGGTGCGGCGAAATCGAAATGAAGATGTAGAGATCGCCCGGCGGCCCGCCATTCATGCCGGCCTGGCCCTCGCCCGCAAGCCGGATGCGTGTGCCTTCTTCGACTCCGGCCGGAACGCCAACGGACAGCGTACGCTCTTTCTGCACCTGACCCGAGCCGCGGCAGGACCGGCAGGGATTGCGGATGGTGCGACCTGTGCCCCGGCAATTCGGACAGGTCCGCTCGATGGTGAAGAAGCCCTGTTGCGCGCGGACCTTACCGGCTCCCGAGCATGTCGCGCATTGCTCCGGTTTGGAGCCCGGTTCCGCGCCCGTGCCCGCGCAGGATTCGCACGGCACGGCGGTGTTCACGCGGATTTCCGCGCTCTTGCCGCGATAGGCGTCTTCGAGCGCGATTTCGAGGTTGTAGCGCAGATCGCCGCCGCGGTTCTGCCGCCGGGCGCGCCGTCCGCCCATGAATTCGCCGAACAGGTCGTCGAACACATCGGTGAAGGACGATGAGAAATCGAAGCCGAAGCCGTTGGCGCCTCCGCCGCGCCCATTCTCGAAGGCAGCGTGGCCGTAACGATCGTAAGCTGCGCGCTTCTGATCGTCCTTCAGGACTTCATAGGCTTCGCTGACTTCCTTGAAGCGGATTTCGGCCGAGTCGTCGCCGTGATTGCGGTCGGGATGATGTTCCTTGGCGAGCTTGCGATAGGCGCTCTTGATCTCTTCGATCGAGGCGCCTTTCGCACAGCCCAGCACTTCGTAATAGTCGCGCTTGCTCATGGAATAAGAGCACGCTCCCGTTCGGGAAGACGGAAATCAGAAGCCGGAACTCCCATTATGTGCCCCCACTTCGGATTTCCGGCCCCCGCATCCAGGCTTGCCGATCACGCGGCACCCTTTTTCTTGTCCTCGTCGACTTCTTCGAAGTCCGCATCGACGACATTGTCGTCGGCCTTGGGCTGACCGCCCTCCGCCGGACCCGCGCCTTCACCGGTACCCGACGCCTGCTGCGCCTTGTACATCGCTTCGCCGAGCTTCATGGAAGCCTGCGCCAGCGCATCGGTCTTCGGCTTGATCTGATCGGGATCGTCGGTCTTGATCGTTTCCTTGAGCTCGGCGATGGCGCTCTCGATCGCGGTGCGATCGCCCGCATCGATCTTGCTGCCGTGCTCGGAAAGCGCCTTCTCCGTCGAATGAATCAGCGCATCGGCATTGTTCTTGGCTTCGGCCAAAGCGCGCTTCTTCTTGTCTTCGGCGGCATGGCTTTCGGCTTCCTTGACCATTTTCTCGATGTCCTTGTCGGAGAGCCCGCCGGACGCCTGGATCCGGATCTGCTGCTCCTTAGACGTGGCCTTGTCCTTCGCCGTCACCGAAACGATGCCGTTGGCGTCGATGTCGAACGTCACTTCGACCTGCGGAACGCCGCGCGGTGCGGGCGGAATGCCCATCAGATCGAACTGACCGAGCATCTTGTTGTCGGCCGCCATCTCGCGTTCGCCCTGGAACACGCGGATCGTCACGGCCGTCTGATTGTCCTCGGCGGTCGAGAACACCTGGCTCTTCTTGGTCGGGATCGTGGTGTTGCGCTCGATGAGACGCGTGAACACGCCGCCCAGCGTCTCGATGCCGAGCGACAGCGGGGTCACGTCGAGCAGCAGCACGTCCTTCACTTCGCCCTTGAGCACGCCGGCCTGGATCGCGGCACCCAGCGCCACAACTTCATCCGGATTGACGCCCTTGTGCGGCTCCTTGCCGAACAGTTGCTTGACGACGTCCTGAACCTTGGGCATGCGCGTCATGCCGCCGACGAGGATCACTTCGTCGATCTGGTTCGCGGAGACGCCGGCGTCCTTCAACGCCTGCTTCACGGGCGCGACCGTGCGCTGGATCAGATCGTCGACCAGCGCTTCGAGCTTGGCGCGCGTGATCTTCATCGTCAGATGCTTGGGTCCCGTCGCATCGGCGGTGATGAAGGGAAGGTTCACTTCTGTCTGCACCGCAGAGGAGAGTTCGATCTTCGCCTTTTCGGCAGCTTCCTTCAGTCGCTGAAGTGCCAAACGATCGGTCCTCAGATCGATGCCGTTCTCTTTCTTGAATTCGTCCGCCAGATAGTTGACGAGGCGCTGGTCGAAATCTTCGCCGCCCAGGAACGTGTCGCCATTGGTGGATTTCACTTCGAACACGCCGTCGCCGATCTCGAGCACCGAGATGTCGAACGTGCCGCCACCCAAATCGTAGACGGCGATCGTGCCCGAGCCCTTCTTGTCCATGCCGTAGGCAAGTGCTGCCGCGGTCGGCTCGTTGATGATGCGCAGGACTTCGAGGCCCGCGATCTTGCCGGCGTCCTTGGTCGCCTGGCGTTGCGCGTCGTTGAAATAGGCGGGAACGGTGATGACGGCCTGGGAGATTTTCTCGCCCAGATAGGCCTCGGCCGTTTCCTTCATCTTCTGCAGGATGAAAGCGGAGACCTCGGACGGCGAAAAGCGCTTGTTTTCGCGGCCCAGGATCCAGGCGTCGCCATTGTCTCCTTTGACGATCTTGTAGGGGACCATGCCCATGTCTTTCTGGGTCATGGGGTCTTCGAAGCGGCGGCCGATCAGCCGCTTGATGGCGAAATAGGTGAATTCGGGGTTGGTGACGGCCTGCCTCTTGGCGGCCTGTCCGACCAGCCTTTCGCCGTCATTGGCGAAGGCGACGACGGAGGGCGTGGTGCGTGCGCCTTCCGCATTCTCGATGACCTTGGGGGCTGCCCCGTCCATGACCGCGACGCACGAATTGGTCGTGCCCAGGTCGATGCCGATAACTCTTGCCATTGTTCTGTCCTTCTCTGTCCGGCGGACGGGTTCCTGGCCTTCGTGAGAAGCGCCCTCCGGACCGTCCCCTAGCATGAAATGGCGGAAGAAGGCCGAAAAGCCCTCACCGCGCCAAGGGGGTATATAGGGGCCGAGTCCGGGGGCCGCAAGGCGGGAACGGGCCTTTCGGGCCCCGTACGCGATCGTCGTTCGGGCAGAAATCCGGGCTGCGCCGCCGGACCTTACTCCACCTCTTGCGCCAATGAGGGCGGTGCGGCCACAGGCCGGGGCACCGCCTGGGAGCATCCTTGGGACTAAGCCATCGACTTGGCGTCCGGTGAATGTCCGTGGTCATAAGCCGGGGCCAGCGTGTGACCGGCAACGGCACGCACCACCAGCAGGATTGCGGCCGAGGTCGCGATGAGTGCCGAATGGAGCAGCCAGAACGACGATGCCGGCATTTTTCCAGAAGTCCGCCGAGCCATCCCACCAGCAAATTTCCCATGAAGAGATTGATGTAATAGAGCGGAACCATGATACCAGCGTATCCCTTAGGTGATGCGCGCGTATAAAGCGCAAGACCCACCGGAAACACGTTCGCGAATCCGAAATCGTTCAAGAGATGGAACGCGATCGCCCATGCGAGCGACGCGTGGTGTCCGCCCACCGCCGATGCGGCCGCGGCTGCGAGAGCAAGCGGTCCCAGCGCGCTGAGCGAAATGCCGAGAATAATCTTTGTGAGCTCGTTGGGCTCCGTCCAACGCGTGGCCCACCAGCGCCAGAAGATGATTACCAGCACCATCGTGACGGTGCTGATGATGGAGTCGAGGGACACGAGCCACTCCACGGGCATCGCGAATCCGAGAAAGGTCAGATTGAAAGCCTTCTCGCCCCAGACAAGGTAGGAATTGAAGATCTGCTGATTGCCCACCGTCGCCAGCGCCAGCACGGGAATGATGGCGATGAGCACGCCGATGCTGATCCGGCTTTCGCGGCTTAAAGGCCGGCGAACTTCCGTGTCCGACTTGCGTTGCTCCAAAGGCTCCGGCGGAAAATTGGGTCGGCCCAGGAGATAGATCGTCAGGCCGATCAACATGCCGATGCCGGCCACGGCAAAGCCCCAATGCCAGCCGTAATGCTGCGCCAGGAATCCGCAGATGATCGGCGAAGCAATCACCGCAATCTGAATTCCCAGGAAATAAATTTGAAATGCGTCGGCGCGGCGCGGATCGTCACGGCCGTAAAGATCGCCCACTTGCGTGACGATATTGCCTTTGAAAAAGCCGACACCGGAGAGCAGGCAGAGAAGCGCGAGCATGAACGTGGCGTCGAAGGTCATCAGGAAATGGCCGAGTGCCATGAGGCACGCGCCGAGCGTGATCGCCGGTGTGCGCCCCATGACTCGCTCGGCGAGAAATCCGCCCGCGATTGGTGTCAGATACACGATCGCGGAGTAGAGGCCATACGTCATCGAGGCGAGCGCCACAGGCGAGAGCGGCCCGAGAACGCCCTCGACGATATGCCGGTAGGTCGCGAATCCGAGGACGTGCTCGACGTGGCCCGGCAGCAACAGGCTGTGCGTCATGTAGAGCACGAGCAGCGTGGCCATGCCGTAATAGGAGAAGCGTTCCCAGAATTCGGTCGCGCTCAGCCAACCGAGACCCACAGGATGGCCGAGGAACGCTGTGTCGCGCCGCTCGGAAATGGATTGAACTGCCACTCAGCCACCCGCCAGTGAAGATTCGGGTACAAACCTATCGGCCCCCGCAGGATCGCGCCAGCGTGTGACACCGCGGGAAATGAGCTATCGGCCTCGATTCAAGCCATCTGGAATCACAACGCCGCGATCACCGCTGCGTTGTAGATCTCGCTCATCTTGGCTCCGAGCGGCGCGATCTGGACCGGCTTTTCGAGGCCGACGAGCAGCGGTCCCATTACCGTCACGCCGCCGATCTGCTGCAAGAGCTTGGTCGAGATCGATGCCGAGTGGATCGCGGGCATGATCAGCACATTCGCCGTGTCGGTGAGCCGACAGAACGGGTAGTTCGCCATGTTCTCACGGTCGAGCGCCACGTCGGCCGCGATCTCGCCGTCATATTCGAAATCGACGCCCCGCTGATCGAGGATGTTCACCGCCTCGACGATGCGCTCGCTGCGTTCGCTACGAGGGAAGCCGAAGGTCGATGAGGCCAGGAGCGCCACCCGCGGCACGAATCCGAACTGGCGAACGACGGTCGCCGCCTGGATGGCGATGTCCGCGAGTTCCGCGCTGGTCGGCATTTCGTGCACGCTGGTGTCGGCGACGAACACCACGCGGCCCTTGGTGAAGATCACGATCACGCCGATCGAACGCTTGCCCTTCGGCTCGTCAAGCACCAGGCGCACATCGGCAAGCGCTGCGGCGTAGTTGCGCGTGACACCAGTCACCATCGCGTCGGCGTCGCCGGCCGCCAGCATCGAGGCGGCATAGATATTACGGTCGTTGGTGACGAGGCGCACGCAATCGCGATAAAGGCGTCCGTGGCGTTGCAGCCGCTTGTAGAGAGCCTCGACATAGGGGGCCGCTTCCCTGGCCGAATGCGGCACGCGGATTTCGAACGCCGATTCCTCGGCGCCCGCCGCCTTGATACCCGCCTTGATGACGTCTTCGCGTCCCACCAGCAGCGCTTTGCCGAGGCCCGAATTCTGGAATGCGAGCGCCGCGCGGATGACCGATTCCTCTTCGCCTTCCGCGAACACCACCCGCTTCGGGTTGGCGCGCACACTCGACGTGATCCGCTGGAGCAGGACGGCGGAGGGATCGAGCCGCGCCGAAAGCTGGTAGCGATAGGTGTCGGCATCCGTGAGTTCGCGCCGCGCCACGCCGGTTCGGACGGCGGCTTCCGCTACAGCCGAAGAGACGCGCGCGATCAATCGCGGATCGAACGGCACGGGGATGATATAGTCCGGTCCATAGACGGGTCGCGCGCCGCTATAGGCGAGTGCCACTTCATCCGGTACGTCCTCGCGTGCGAGCTCGGCCAGCGCTTCGGCCGCTGCGATCTTCATCGCTTCGTTGATGGTGCGCGCGCGCACATCGAGCGCACCGCGGAAGATATAAGGGAAGCCCAGCACATTGTTGACCTGGTTCGGATAATCCGAACGTCCTGTCGCCACGATCGCATCGGGCCTGACGGCTTTCACATCTTCCGGCGTGATCTCGGGATCGGGATTGGCCATGGCGAAAATGATGGGCGCCTTCGCCATCGATTTCACCATCTCCTGCGTCATAGCACCTTTGACTGAAAGTCCTAGGAACACGTCGCAACCTTCGAGCGCGTCGGCAAGCGTGCGCGCCTTGGTTTCGACGGCATGCGCGGACTTCCACTGATTCATCCCGCTGGTGCGTCCGCGATAAACCACGCCTTTGGAATCGCACAGGATCGCGTTGCCGTTCGGCAGGCCCATGGATTTGAGCAATTCGAGGCAGGCGATGCCCGCTGCGCCTGCGCCGTTCACCACCACTTTGATGTCGCCCATCTTGCGGCCCGTCAGGTGCAGCGCATTGATCACGCCGGCCGTCGAGATGATGGCAGTGCCGTGCTGGTCGTCGTGGAATACGGGAATGTCCATCAGCTCGCGCAACCGCTCTTCGATCACGAAGCAGTCCGGCGCCTTGATGTCTTCCAGATTGATGCCGCCGAAACTCGGCCCCAGATAGCGCACGCAATTGACGAAGGCGTCGATGTCCGTCGTGTCGACTTCGATGTCGATGGCGTCGACATCGGCGAAGCGCTTGAACAGCACGGCCTTGCCTTCCATCACGGGCTTGGCGGCCAGCGGACCCAGATCGCCCAGGCCCAGAATCGCGGTGCCGTTCGAGATCACGGCCACGAAATTGCCCTTGGCGGTGTAATCGAAGACGGCATCGGGCCGCTCGGCGATCGCGCGCACGGGTACGGCCACGCCGGGCGAATAGGCGAGGCTCAGATCCCGCTGGGTCGCCATGGGTTTGGTGGCGTTGATCTCGATTTTGCCGGGCTTGCCGGTCGAATGGAAAGCGAGCGCCTCCTCCTGGGTGAAGGACGGCTTTTGGGCGTTGGTCATGGGTGTTCCGATCGAACCAATCCACAGAATATCGGCCCGGCCACCCTCCGCTTTCAATGGCTTGACGAAGCCGGGCTGCACGGGCGGACCGGGCATCTGCTAGGGTCCGGCCCATGAACGAGCATGTCACCCCCGAGGCCGAGAGCGCCACGCCTATGATGGCGCAG
>JBEKLK010000153.1:0-8046 GCA_050010235.1 Rhizomicrobium sp. | reverse complement strand
TCCGCTCCCAGCGGCAGATCGAGGAAGGGGAGCGTTTCTCCCGCGCGGATGACGATATCGTGCACGCCGGATGTCGATACGGGCGTGTGCCCGGTGGATGGAAAGGCGTAAGCCCGAAAGCCGCAACAGGCAGACAGCAGATACTCCGAAGACGAATAAGCCTTTCCCTGCCAGACGATCTCGAGCGATTCGAGTTTCGCGGGACCGACGCCTGCGTTGACGAGGGCCAGTTCCACTCGGGGGTGTCCGTTATCGTCGTTGTTGCTGGATTGTATCTGCAAGAACGGCCACGATTCGGCGGCGACCATTTTGTCGTTCGCTTTTTCTGTGCCGATCCCGATCCAGAGTGAGATACCGGATACGGCGAGCGCCGCCACTGCAAAAATGGTATCGGTCCAGTGGCGGCCAGGTTTCTGTGAAGGCCAGTCCACGATCGTTGTCCCTCTTTGCCCCCGGATCCGTTCTTACGCGACGGAAACCAAGTTCTTTGAACGATTGTCCGGACATTCGACGCCGAAACAATACGGCGCGGAAGAACATTAGCGTGATCCGCAGCCTTCAATTGAGCGACAAAGAGCCAGTGAGATATTCCGTTTGTAGTTCATAGGTCTGCCGGACTTACGGGAGAGCTCTGCACCTGCTGCGGGTCCCGGAAATAGTGACGAACTGTTCGACCCGGTATCAACTTGCCGCCTGGGCAACGGGGTTGTCATGGCTTTGGGTTTCAAAGAGGGAGTCGCGGCGGCACTTTTGCTTTTACCCACCGCCGCAATGGCGGAGGGCGCAAGCCCGGCCATTTCCGTGACAATCGACACCGCGGCTGCCGAAGCGGTGTTCAACGCCGCAAATGCCGACCCCGCGCATGCTGCCGCTCTGGCGGATGCGGCTCTGGCACTTCCGGCGGTGCAGGCGATGATCGCAAAAGATCACAAATATTTTCCTGCAGAAACCGCCGATTCTTTTCGGACATCCGTCGTCGCGCTTGCAAATGGCGGCAGCGATTCGACTTTCTCGCTGGACGACCTGCGCTCCCGCCCGACGGCAGTACGAAATCTTCTCGACGCGCTTCAACAGCGCCGGGCCGAACTGACGGCGCGGCTCCGCGATCGCCTGGCGTCCTTTGCGCCTCCGGGAATATCGCTTCATGCGACGTTGGCCGTTGTTGTCGGCTCTCATCAGAACGGGTGGGTCGCAGACCAGAAAACCCCGATTTTTTACATCGATGCGGGTTTTCAAAAAGGCGATTTCGATGCGCTGATCGCCACGGCATCGCATGAACTGTTCCACGTTGTGCAAGGCGCTGTTCAGCCGGATTGGGGCCCGGTATTCCGCGAGTCCGGCTCGGCATCCGCAGCAGACCGCGAGGCCCACAACCTGCATGCCGCGCTGGTAAATCTCGTTATCGAAGGCATGGCCGACTATGTGGGAGATCCCGCGCAAATGCCTGGAACGGGCGCCGGAATCGAGCAGTCGCGAAAAGAATACGCGCGCAGTCTTGCGCGGAGCTCCGAAAACTTTGCGCTTTTCGACACGATCATCTTTCGGTTGGCGCGTGACGGTGATGCGCCTCTGCAAACATTGCTGAGCATTGGTTTTGGCGGCGCCTGGGATCAGACGGGATATTACGTGGGATACCGGATGGCGAAGGCGATCGACCGATATATGGGTCGCCGGCGCTTGAGAGCGTTGGTGGCATTGTCGGCCGAAGAATTCGTCCTGGATTACATCGCAGTCAGTAAAGCGCATCCCGGCGACCCGGAGATCACACCTCTGGCGGCATCGACGGTGGCGGCTGTGACGGACCTGAAAGCAACGCTCTCAAAGCCGAATACGGAGCCGCAACAGACGGGCCGATAAAGTCGGACCGCAATCCCAATGTCGGATCGAGGAACCCATGCGGATCGTCATATTTATCGCTCTGACCGCGTTATTCAGCTCGCCGTTCTGGTGGCTGCATCACACCACCGGCTACGGCGCTTATATCGCGCTTCTCATGTGGTGTCCTGGCGTGGCCGGTGCCGCCACACTGAAGCTGACGGGCGGAAAACTCGGCGATCTTGGCTGGCGCGGCGCTGCGCTCAAATGGGTTGCGCTGGGTTGGGGGCTGACGATCGTCGGCCTCTGCGCCGCCTACGCGGCGGTCTGTGCATTGGGGATTGCGAGCTTTCCCGATGCCAAATTCGTCCAGAAGATCGCGACGGCGATGGGCCTGGCGGGAGCATCGGTTCCCATGATTCTCCTCGCGCATGCCGGAGTCGCCGCAACGGTCGAGGTGGTGAATTCGGGAGGCCGGGCGCTGGGCGAGGAGTTGGGCTGGCGCGGCTTTCTGGTTCCAGAGGCGTGCGGTCGGTTCGGGTTTCTTCCGGGCGCACTTCTTGTCGGCGTGGTGTGGGCAGTGTGGCATTTCCCGCTGCTTCTCGGCAACGTCTCGCCGGTCGGATTGATCAACTTTTTAATTCTCGTCGTCGGCATCAGCATTGCCTATGCCTGGTTTCGAATGAAATCGAACAGCGTGTGGCCTTCCACCGTCATGCACGCCACGCACAACGCATTTCGCAATGCGTTTCTGATCCCCCTTACTGTCGGCGGCGCCGGGTCCACGGCGTGGCTTGACGAAACGGGTTATTCCCTGGCGGCGATGGGACTTTGCATCGGCTCGCTTTTTGTTCTCATCCACGTATTCGAGAAAAGACGAGGGCGCGCCCTACACGCGCAACCGGTCGCATGAGGCGACAATCAGACAATCGCAATGTGAGAAGAAAGCGCAGACGAGTTGAGCGGAGGCAAGCCGGCGTGAGCGACTTCCGCTCAGGTCAACCCCATCTTTTGCATCAATTGCACAAACCGGGGATCGGAACGCAGAGGATCCATTGCCGGATCGACTTTCAACAGCGGCGTCCAGTTTTCATGACGATTGTAGGACATGTTGAGCCATTCCATCGCCTGATCCTTGTCGCCCAGCGCCAGATAGACTGCAGCGACGCGGTAATCGACCACCAAACCCGAATGGCGATCGGCAAAAAGCTTGTCGAGCATCTGTTGCGCGAGATCGTGTTTGCCGGTCATCGCATAGGCGTAAGCCAGTCCGGCAAACGCGCCGCCATTGTGTTCGAGAGTCGTCTTTTGAAGTTCCGGTATCGCCTTGTCGTATTGTCCGTTGGCGGCATAAATCAGCCCGAGGTAGAACCGCACGGCCTGATTGTCCTGTTTCGCAAGCGACTTTTGGCAGTACTCCGCCGCAGTGTCGTAGCGGCGCATAAAGAAATAGATCCTGGCGAAAGCGAAATCCGTGGCAGCCGACGGCGCCAGCGCTTCGGCCTTTGTCGCCTGGGCGAGCGCTTCCGGGAAACGACCCATGACGCCGAGGAATGCCGCGTAGTTGGCATGGGCATCGGCGTTGTCGGGCTGCAACTCAAGCCCGCGCCGGTATTCTCGATCCGCCGTCGCCCAGTCGTAGTCGAGATTGTAGGCGACAGCTGCAATCATCAGGTGGGCATCAGGAAGATTCGGATCGATTTCGACGGCTCTGCGCAATGCCGCCCGCACCGGGGGCATCGTTTCTGCGTCCGATGCCGCGCCGGGGTTGGAATAGCCCAGGCGGAGCCACGCCCGCGCCATGTCCACTTCGGCCAGCGCGAATTTGGGATCGGCCTTCAGCGCCTCTTGATACAGCGCGATCGCTTTGCGGCCATTCGCGAAGGTGCCGCCGGTGCGCGGATCGCCCTTGCTCAGATAATCCCGCGCCTCCAGGAATAGAGCGTTGGCCTTCGGATTGGCCGAATAAACCGCGTTTGGTCCGTCACCGGCAAAAGCAGGAGAGGCAACGATCGCGGCAATTGCCACGGACGCGACGAACAGCGTGTGCAGTTTCATGGAACACCCCTGGTGTCGACAGCGCGTCCGGTCGGTGCACCCCACCGCGATCCGGCCGCTCCATCATTCATTGGATCATGTCGTCGCATTCGGCGGATACACGTTCGCGTGAAGGCAGGATGACGATATTCCTTAATTCTTTTGGGGGTTCTGCAGTGTGCGGCTGCGCTCCGCGTCGTCGCACGGTGACGCAACGTTAAAGTGGTACTTGGAACATCAAAAAAGTGGGTCTCGAATCCGCAGTCCCGGCGTATCACTATGCGGCGACGATGACCCAGCAGAGCGAACCGAGAGATGCGCCACCAATCGGTGACGCGGTTAAGGGCGTAGTGTTCGGGTCAAGTCGGCTGAGTTTTCCGCTGGCCATTGCGAAAATCAGCGTCAGCGACGGGTCGCCTGTATCGATTTACGAACAAATCTATCGCGGCATCCGCAATGGCATCGAAACCGGAGACCTGCCCCCCGGAACGCAACTGCCTACCGGTCGCGAACTGGCCAGCGTCCTTAACGTTGCGCGGAACACGGTCGTCACCGCTTATTCGCGATTGGTTGCGGAAGGTTATCTTCTGACCAATAGAAGGCGGGGGACGCGAGTCGCGGACAATTCGCGCACGCGCTTGACGAACGTCCAGGCTGGGTTCTCGTCTCCGCGCTTAGGGCCCGCGGCTGCCAACGATCTCGATGCGCGGGACAGTCGGAGAACTGCGATCGAAATCGGCTATCGCGCCCGATTTGAGCTTGAGAGCGATCCGCCGGAAAACGTCGTTGACGGTCCTTTCGCACTGTCGGTTCCCGACCCGCTGTTTTATCCTCGCGCTGCGTTGGGCCGCCTGCTTTCCGAAGAATTCGCCCGAGCGCGTGTCGGAAACGCGCTGCACCAGGTAGTTGAGGAGTTCCAGCTGGCGACGGCAAATTATCTGCGGCGCATGCGCGGCGTGTCGTGCTCGCCGGCACAGATCATTCCGGTCGACGGACTTGAGAACGCCTTGAATCTTATGGCGCGTGTCATGATCGATCCCGGGCACTGCGTCTATGTGGAGGACCCGGCAAACGATATTGTCCGGCAAAGTCTTCGCTCTGCCGGCGCACAGTTGGTAACGATCCCCTGCGACGAATGCGGAGCCGATGTCGATAAAGCGTCGGGCCCCCCGCCCCGCATCATTTTTGCGTCGCCGTCCGTCAGCTTCCCCTCGGGCTCCCGGATGTCGGAGACGAGACGGGCAGCCATGCTTCGCGTGGCTCGCGATTCCAATGCGCTGATATTCGAATGCGATACGGGATGGGAGCTTTCGTATGGCGGCGAGCGCGTCGGAGCGCTGCAAGCCAATCTTCAAGGCGCTTCCGTCGTCTATTTTGGAAGCTTCAACTTATCGCTCGGGGCCCAGATCAATTTGGGCTATGTCGTCGTGCCGCTGCATCTGGTCGATGCGTTCACCACCGTCGCACGAAGAATATCTCGCGGCCCCGAACCGTTCGTCCTCGCGGCGATTGCGCGTTATATCGAGGGCGCGGATTACGCGATGCACATTCGAACAATTCGCTCGGCCTATTCCGGCCGGATGAAAGCTCTCGTTCAGGCCATCAAAACTGCCATAGCTGGTGTCGTCGTCGTTGAGCCTGCCGGCGGATTGCACGTAACCGTTCTCTTTGAGAACGCAGCGAATGAGCAAGCCATTTGTCGGGCTGCCGCCGGGCGGGGTCTTCCGGTAACGCCATTGTCTCGTTTTTACTATGCGTCGCCTCCGGGAGCCGTGCCCGCCGGGATTGTTCTGGGAATTGGCAATCTGCCGGACAAGGCCATCGCAACAATGGTTCGGCGACTCGCCGAGGCCGTTAATGAGATGCGGGGAGGCCGCGGCGCGCCTTCATTGGTAGCCTGAGACCCGGTGCGGACGCACAATGGCGCGGCAGAGTTCTTGTCATCCGCGCGCGTTCAACCTTAAACATCTCCTCGTCACAGGCGGGACTGCTTGACGGCAATATCGTTACCGCTCACCACGATTTTGTCGAGAAATCGGGCACCGAATTTCGCAGTTTGACCGTTTTGCGCGATAGAGCGTATGTCCGTGACGGGCAAAACGCAGTCCGGCCATGAAGATTGCCGAAAATCCGGAGGCGAGATTCGTGACGAGCTGGATTTTGAGAATCGCGGCGGCATTGTTGACGGCAGGAAGCGCGCTGATGAACGCGACTCCGGTTACGGCAGCCCAGTTACCTGTCATGCCGAAGCTCGAAGCGGCGAGCCGGCCTTTCTCACTACCCGATACCGATGTGCTGTCGTTCACGAGCAGGGACGGATCGCATGCATTCCGGCTGCTGATCGGCTTGCCGCGGGACTAGGCCACACGCGGCAGGCGCTTTCCCGTCATCTATCTGCTGGACGCGGATTTTTCGTTCGCACTGACACAGGATATCCTCAGGCATTTCAACGATCGGGGTCAGTTGAAAGACGCGATCGTCGTCGGCATCGCTTATCCGGGCGCAGACACCGACCTCAAAATCTACGAGCACACGCGGACCAGGGACTACACGCCCACCTTCGTGCCCGATGGCGGCTATGGGCCGGACAGTCAGGCGCTGTCCGGCGGCGGTGCGAAATTCCTGGACATCCTGGGCGACGAAATCTTGCCCTTCATCGACGCCAGATACCGCACTGAGCCGGGCGCGCGCATGATCGTCGGGCATTCCTATGGCGGGCTGATCGCGGCCCACGCCATGCTGACGAAGCCGGGACTGTTCCACGATTACCTCATCGTCAGCCCGTCGCTCTGGTACGACAACAAGATGATGTTCAGCCTGGAGAAAGCCTACATCGCGGCCCACAAAACGCTTCCGGCAAATGTGTTTTACGCCGTGGGTTCGTTCGAACACCATGAAGGCGGCCCAATGATGGTGGACGATTTGCGTGCGTGGTGCGACGCACTGAACGGCGCGAAACCCGCCGGTTACAATTCGATCATGATGGTGTTCGATGGCGATACGCACGAATCCGTATTCCCGGCCGCATTGACGCGCGGCCTGCGCGTGTTGGACGATTTTGCCGGCGAAGCCGCCGGCAACAGTCTGGAGCGCAAATAGGCGATTTCGGGGTTTCCCCAATGTCCCGAAGGGGGAGCTGTGAATTCGGCGATTTCCGGCGCCGATCATAACAACTATAAGTTGAATCCGAATTTTATCTCCCAAAAACTTGCTGTTCTGCCGCCTGATTGGAAAAAGTTGGGGAACCTTTCAAAAGGGATCGGCGTTTGCCCTGCTTAGGCAGGGGCTTGGCTGGGATGGAGTGCCCGGGTCTTGACGGATGGACTGGGAACCTTTGGCGCAGTTCCGCCGGATCCCGGCTTTTTGATTTTTGCCGCTCTGCCGAGATCCGCGAGGTCCTCGCGGCCGTCCCCTGTCATCCATTGATGACAAATTCTCAGATCAACATGCATGGAGTGCCAGATGAAGGCGCATGAGGCGGCCACGCCGCGAGCCGACAAGCGCGGGACGCCGACCGCGCCCATCGCGGCCAATGGAAACGGCGCCACGCATCACAACGAAAATTCTCTTGATCTGGAAGAATTGCTGACCGCACTTCAAGGCATGCGAGACGGCGATTTCTCGGTTCGGATGGCGGGCGACCAGGTGGGACTGGCCGGCAAGATTGCGGACACCTTCAACGAGATCGTCGCGGCCAACCAGCGCATGGCGCAACAACTGGAGCGCGTGGGCGAAGTGGTGGGCCGCCAGGGCAAGACGCGGCATCGCGTGAAATTCGGCCGTTCTCAGGGCTCCTGGGCGGACATGGAATTGTCCGTCAATACGCTCATCGACGATCTGCTGTGGCCGACTACCGAAGTCACCCGCACGATCGCCGCTGTGGCCAAAGGCGACCTGCTCCAAACCGTTCATCTGGAAGTCGAAGGGCGCCCGCTGCAGGGCGAGTTCCTGCGCTCTGCCACCATCGTCAACACCATGATCCGGCAGCTCTCGGTCTTCACCTCCGAAGTGACGCGCGTGGCGCGCGAAGTGGGCACGGAAGGCAAGCTCGGAGGCCAGGCGCAGGTGCGCGAGGTGACCGGCGTCTGGAAGGATTTGACCGAAAGCGTCAACTCGATGGCGAGCAATTTGACGGCGCAGGTCCGCAACATCGCCGAAGTGACGATCGCTGTGGCAAATGGCGACTTGTCGAAG
>JBEKLK010000152.1:0-8114 GCA_050010235.1 Rhizomicrobium sp. | reverse complement strand
AGAGCGGGAGCTGTTCGCGGAATCGTTCAAAGACGCCAGGGTGCTGGCGAAACGAAAACCGATTGCTTCCAAGCCGCCTACGTCCAAACCCGTTCCCGCTGCAATTATTCCTGCTCCGCCGGCGCAAAAGCCGCGCCGCTCCACCGCAGGCCTCGACGGCAATACGGCCGAGCGCCTGAGGCGCGGACAGCTCGACCCCGAGGCTCGTCTCGATCTGCATGGCATGACGGAAGCGACAGCACATCGCGCACTCGTCACCTTCTTGCGTGCTGCGTCTGCGCGGCGCTTGCGTCTGATTCTGGTGGTGACGGGAAAAGGCGGCAAACCGACTGCGCCCGACGCGCCGTTCGATCTCGAACTCGACGGCCGCGCACGCGGAGTCCTCAAAGCCATGACGCCGCGCTGGCTTGCGGAACCGGAGCTTGCCGGCTTCGTTGCCGATGTTCGTCCGTCGCATCGCCGCCATGGCGGCGCCGGCGCGCTATACGTGTATTTGCGCAAACCGCGATGAAACAGCATTTTGCAACGCTTGAAATCGCAACGAAGGGGCCCGGCCTTTACGCCTTCGGCGATCGCGCTTCGAAGTTTGTAACCCAATCGGCGCTGCAGGACGGGCTTCTCACCTGCTTCGTGCGGCACACCTCTGCGTCGCTCGTGATTCAGGAGAATGCCGATCCGGACGTTCTGGCCGATCTGGAATCGTTCATGCGCCGGATCGTGTCGCGCGATCCGAAACTCTACCGGCATACGACGGAAGGGCCGGACGATATGCCCAGTCATATTCGGTCGGCGCTCACCGCCGTGTCGATCTCAATTCCATTTCGCAGCGGCAAGCTCGCGCTCGGCATCTGGCAGGGTGTTTATCTGTTCGAGCATCGCGATGCGCCGCATACTCGCGAAATCTTGCTGCATGCGATCGGCGAATGATACCGACAGATTTCAGGTGAAACCGATCACAGCAAACCGGCGTTGGCCGCAAGGGTCTTGAGGGATGTTTCCGGCCGTGCACCATAATGGGAGATCACTTCAGCAGCGGCGAGCGCGCCGAGCTTGCCGCATTCCGCCAGGCCCTTGCCGCGCGTGAGGCCCACAAGAAATCCGGCGGCGAATTGATCGCCGGCGCCGGTCGTGTCGATGACCCGCGCGACGGGTGCTGCGTCGATGACATGGACTTCCGCGCCGCGCGCGATCACGCAACCTTTGGCCGAGCGCGTCAGCGCCGCAATGCCGGGCCAATCCCGGACCGCCTGAAGCACCTCGTCGAACGTCTCCACTTCGAACAGCGCCATCGCCTCTTCCTCGTTGGCGAAGAGGATGTCGAGGCGCGTGTCGAACAGCTCGCGAAACTCCGCGCGAAAACGGCCGACGCAAAACGGATCGGACAATGTGAGCGCCACTTTGCGGCCCGCGCGCCTGGCGATGGCCATGCCGCGGGTGATGGCCGCCTTGGGCTCCGCCGAATCCCACAAATAGCCTTCGACGTAGAGAACGGCCGACGCCGCGATGCCGGCTTCGTCGATGTCCGCAGGCGCAAGCTCGCTGCTCGCGCCCAGAAAAGTGCTCATGCTGCGCTGGCCGTCCGGAGTCACCGCAATCAGGCAGCAGCCCGTCGAGGGGCCGCCGGGCGCCATGCCGGTCGTATAATGGACGCCCGTTTCCTTCAGGCTGGCGGCGAAGCTCCGGCCCAGCGGATCGTCCTTCACCTTGCCGATATAGAGGCCCTTTGCGCCCAGCGACGCCACGCCTGCGCCCGTATTGGCCGCCGAACCGCCGGCGATTTCCCGCGCGCCGTCGAGCGCTTCGTAAAGCTGAAGTGCCCGAAATTCGTCGATCAGGGTCATCACGCCTTTGGCGATCTTGTGGTGGAGCAGGAACGCATCGTCGGCCGGCGCAATTACGTCCAGAAGCGCGTTGCCCATGGCGGCAACGTCGTAGGTATGAGGCATGTCGGACGCTCCACGTTTGCGGCTAGTGTCTCTATAACCGTCCGGGCTCGAATAGAGGACCCACACAATGTTCGCAAGCGCGCGCAAGGCGCTCGGAATGATCTTCGAGCCGGCCTTCCTGGGGGTCGTGTTCAGGTCCTTTCTGCTGACGCTGTTGCTGTTCGGCCTGATGTTCGCGGCCGTGCAATATGGCCTTCAGCACTTGCCGCCTTTGCGCTGGCACTGGCTCAATCTGGCCATCGATTTGATCGCGTCGCTTCTGGTGATCGTCGCGCTGTTTTTTCTGGGTGCACCGGTCGCCGCCTTGTTCGCCTCGCTGTTCCTCAACGGCGTCGCCAAGCGGATCGAAGCGAAATATTATCCCGGAGACACGACAGCTTCGGCCGCGCCGTTTCTGACCTATCTGTTCGTGGGCCTCAGGCTTGCTGCGGAAGTCATTGTGGTGAGCCTGGCGCTGTTGCCGGCCGATGTGATGCTGCCGGGCGTGGGAAGCCTCGCCACATTGGTGGCCAATGGCTGGCTGTTGGGACGGGAATTCTTCGAGCTTGCCGCCTTGCGACACCTCTCGCGTCCGGCCGTGGACGCCATGTACAAGCGTCACGCCACGGGAATCCTCGGCGCCGGCATTGTCATTGCGCTGCTCGCGATGATCCCCGTGGTGAATTTCCTTGCGCCGCTGTTCGGCGCCGCCTTTATGGTGCATGTGTTCCAGCATTATCGGCGTCAGGAGCGCTTGGCATGACCGAATTTACGATTCGCCCCATTCTGGCGGCCGCACTTTGCCTGTTCGTATACGCGTGCGCGACACCGCCTGCGCCGCCGGCTCGCGTCGCGTTGCCGGCTCCGCCTCCGGTCGGCGAACCGTCCGGTATCGCAGGTCTCCAGGCGTCGCAATTGCGGGTCGCGTTCGGCGCGCCGGTCTTTGTCCGCAAGGATGGAACGGCCGAGCTTTGGCGCTATGACGGCGCAACCTGCAAGGCCTTTTTCTTTCTCTATCCCGAAGGCAATTCCCTATCCGTGAGGCATGTGGAAACGCTGCCGCGCGGACAGGATATGGCCGCAGATTCCGGCTGCCTCAATGCGCTGCGGGCCCATCAGCAGGCCGCGCCGACGTCGTAACGACCACCTGTATCCTCCTATCCTCCGCCGATTTGCATTTCACACGCGGCGTGATTTGCGGGGCTTTGCCTTGGGCGGCGCTCCTCCTTCGCGCGTCTTGTCGGGATAGCGGCACAAATCCCGCACCACGCAAACCGGGCAAAGCGGCTTGCGCGCCACGCAGGTGTAGCGGCCGTGCAGGATGAGCCAATGATGCGCGTGCAATTTGTATTCGGCGGGAACGACACGCTCCAGCGCATTCTCCACCGTGCGCGGATCCTTGCCCGGCGCAAGTCCCGTGCGATTGGCGACCCGGAAAATATGCGTGTCGACGGCGATCGTCGGTTCGCCGAACGCAACGTTGAGAACCACGTTCGCGGTCTTGCGTCCGACTCCCGGCAACGCTTCCAGCGCGATCCGGTCATGCGGCACGCGGCCGTCATGCTGTTCCACCAGAATCTGCGACAGCGCGATGACGTTTTTCGCTTTGTTGCGATAGAGACCGATGGTCTTGATGTGCCGGACCAGGCCCGCTTCTCCGAGCGCGACCATCTTTTGCGGCGTGTCTGCGATCTTGAACAACTCGGCCGTCGCCTTGTTGACGCCTTTGTCCGTCGCCTGCGCCGACAGCACCACCGCGACGAGCAATGTATAGGGATTGGCGTAAACAAGCTCGGTTTTCGGCTCCGGATCCTTCGCTTTCAGCCGCGCAAAGAAGGTCTCGATGTCTTTCTTGGCAAAGGGCTTTGGCATATCGCGGGCAGGTCCAGGAGCGCGGAACGGAGTCTGGCACGGAACGACCGGGGACCGTGTAATCCTTCGTGGGGAACTTGTCACCGAAGCCGGCTGCGCGCATTCTCATCCTATGTCCGCGACCGACAATGTCGTGCTCGATGCCACGCTCCGGCCAAATCAGCCGCTGAGCCCGTCCGTGCTCAAGGCCGTCGTCGCCATCGTGGCCTGCATCAATGTCGCGTTCGGATTGACGCTCGTGTTGCATGGCGCGTGGCCGGTGATGCCGTTCATGGGCGCCGATGTGGCGCTTCTCGCCTGGGCGTTTCGCGCCAGCTCGATTGCCGCTCGCCGGCACGAACGCGTGACTTTGAGGCCCACGAGCCTGACGGTGGAGCGTCATCCGGCCCGGGGGAATCCCAGCGAGATCGTGCTGAATCCCTATTGGGTGCGCGTGCACATGGACGAAACACCCGATCATTGGAGCCAACTCACTTTGCGCAGCCATGGCCGTGCCGTGCAGGTGGGCTCGTTCCTGGCACCCCAGGACCGCCAGTCCTTCGCCGAGACGCTCAAGCTCGCCTTGCGCAAGAACCGCGAGACGGCAGCGCCGTCTTGACGGAAACGTCCTGCTTTGCAGCAAGAATTGGGTCGTACGACGCGACCGACAGCGTCAGGATGCGGGCATGAACACAGAACATCTCCTCGAAGACCCCGAGACCGGATCGCATTACCGCACCATGGGACGTGCGATCCGCTTTTTGGCCGAACACTACGCCGAACAGCCGCGCCTCGAAGACGCGGCCGAGGCGGCCGGGCTTTCGCCATTTCACTTTCAACGAGTGTTCACCCGCTATGTCGGCGTGAGCCCGAAGGCTTTTGTCGGCCATCTGACGCTTGACCGCGCCAAGGCGGAACTGGCCGCCGGTTCAAGCGTGCTCGATGCCGCGCTGGAAGCGGGGCTTTCGGGGCCGTCGCGGCTGCACGATCTGTGCATCAAGATCGAAGCGATGACGCCGGGCGATTATGCCCGCGGCGGCGAAGGGCTTTCCATCGATTATGGATTCGAACCTTGTCCATTCGGCATCGTGCTTGTCATGGCCACGGACAAGGGCGTGTGCGGACTTGGCTTCGGCAATGAAGGCGAAGAGCCGGCGATGCTTGCCGACATGACGGCCCGCTGGCCGAAAGCGGCGTATCGCGAGGCGCCGCAGCGCATTTCCCATATCGTGCGGGAGATATTCTCGCCGGACGGAAAACAAGCCCGCGAGATCGGGCTTCATCTTCTGGGCACACCCTGGCAGATCAAGGTGTGGCAGGCGTTGCTTGCGATTCCATCGGGACGCGTCACGACCTATCGCATGATCGCCGAACAGGTGGGCGCGTCGCGGGCATCCCGCGCCGTCGGCACGGCTGTCGGGCGCAATCCGATTTCCTATTTGATTCCGTGTCATCGCGTGCTCGGCAGCGATGGCGCGTTGCATGGCTATCACTGGGGATTGCCCCGCAAGCGTGCCATGCTCGCGTTCGAAGCGGCGCAGGATCAGTCCGAAAGGCCAAGAACGTCGGCCATCGCATAAAGGCCGGGCTTCTTCCCCTGACCCCAGCGCGCAGCTGCGATGGCGCCATGCGCAAAGATCGCCCGATCTTCCGCAACATGGGCGAGGACGATTCGTTCGCCCGGACCCGCCAGAATCACTTCGTGTTCGCCGACCACGGTGCCGCCGCGCAGCGACGCAAATCCGATGGCGCCATCGTTGCGTACGCCCGTGATCCCGTCACGGCCGCGCATGGAATGACCCTCAAGCGCGATATCGCGGCCTTCCGCTGCCGCGCGCCCCAGCAACAGCGCCGTGCCGGACGGCGCGTCCACCTTGTTGCGATGATGCATTTCGACGATCTCGATATCGAAATCCGGAAGCGCGCGTGCGGCCTTCTTCACCAACGCCGCCAGAAGCGAAATGCCGAGGCTCATGTTTCCCGATTTGACGACAACCGCGTGCCGCGCGGCGGCGGCGATTTTCGCGTCGTCGGCCGGCGCCAATCCCGTTGTCCCGATGACATGGACGATGCGGGCCTGCGCCGCCAACGCGGCCAACTCCACCGACACTTTCGGCACCGTGAAATCGAGAATCGCCTGCGCGGTCGCGATCGCGGGCAGCGGGTCGTCGGTGAGAGCCACGCCCAAGGGCTTCAACCCCGCGAGCGTGCCGGCATCCTGCCCGAGATCGAGATGATGCGGCGCTTCCAGCGCGCCGGCGAGGACACAATCCTTCGTCTCGGCGAGCAGACGAATGAGCGTTTGCCCCATCCGCCCCGACGCACCCGCCACCACGACACGAATGCCGCTCATTCCTTCACCTCGTATCGGACCCGGTTCAATGCGCGAACTTTTGTATCATATCGCTGACGAAAGCCTCGCCGAACCAGGGAATTGCGGGAATCAGAACGTAGGCCACAACGCGCATCAAGGTCGATTGATCGAATGGCCATTCGTGGACGGATTGAATGCGTGCTTCATAGGCAAGGAGACCCTGCAAACGGGTTGCCGCCGGCGCGTCGTGCACGGCATCGTGGCGGGCATTCCCGATCTCGTTTCGGACCCGGTCGAGCTCGATCGCTTTTTCCGCGCGAATCCGGCGATGCACTTGCTCCATGGGCCGGAGGAATATCCACAAACCCATGCCGGCGCATGCGGTCAATATTACGATGATCGTGCTGCTGAGGCCGTCGCCCACGAAGAACAGACACACGATGGCGGCCACCGTGAACCAGATCAGCGCGTTGCGCGCACTGTTGCGGCCGATCACCGCGAGCTTGTCGACATGCAGGAGATCGATATGAAGATCGTGTTCGATCAGACGGGAGAATGCGCGCTCACCCTGGGTCGTCATCACGACGCCGCGCACGAACAACGCACCCAGGAACATGGTGATCGCGACATTCCATGCGAACAACGCAAGGTGGTGCTGCAGGAATATTGAGGGGACCGTCAACCAGGCAAGCACGATACCCAGCGCAACGCCCAGGACATTTGCCCATAGCATGTTTCGCCGCGACGCAGGCGCCAGGATCGAAGCGGTCGACGCCGATCCGCCGGAAATTGCGAGAAATGCAGCCTCGTCCGTTTGTTCTCTCGTATGCGTGTAGCGTTGCATCGCCAGCACGGTGGCCGTGAGCAGCGACAGCACGAGCGCGGACCAGGCGTAGGGTGCGATGTGAAACATGTGCGCGTCGCTGTCGAACAGCGATGCGCCTGTGGTCAGGGCTATCGCGACATAGCTTCCGACAGCGATCACAAACAGGGATGCTGCTGTTGCCGCGGTTCCCACCGGAGACTTCTGGAAGAGCCACTGTTCGAAGGAAATGGGGTCGGGGGCTGTCGTGGCGCTGCTCATGACGGGATTGTAGAACAAATCCTGGCCGTCTTGAATCGCCACGGAGCCCGAAAAGGGCATCCCGGACCAACTATTCGGGCGATATCTCGTTGATCGGTGCAAGGTGATCGCAGTACTTGGCGTCGGCATCTCCGTCGACAGGTGCTGCAGGTACGTCCGGTTCACACCTTCGTATCGACGGAGCTTCCCGGTTCGGCGTCCGGCCCTCGCGATGGAGCGGGCGCGGTCGAATCGGCCCGAGCGATAGTCACCATCGCGGGCCGCAGCAAACGGTCGGAGATCACATAGCCCTGTTCGACCACATTGACGATCGAACCGGGAGGCCGGCCTTCGCCCGGCACCTGCACAATGGCCTGATGCAAATTGGGATCGAAGCGCCCGCTGGAGGTGTCGATCGGTTTGACACCGTGCCGCTCGAGGGTCGCAAGCAAATATCGCTCCGTCGCCTCCACGCCTTCGATGACGGCCTTCATCTGCGGCGATGCGGCGGCCCGTGTCTCGGCCGGATAGGATTCCAGCGCGCGCTTCAGGTTGTCGGCCACCGACAGCATGTCGCGCGCGAAGCGCGTGACGGCATATTGCGATGCGTCGAGCTTGTCGCGCTCGGCCCGGCGGCGCGTATTCTCCGCATCGGCCAGCGCGCGCAGCATCCGGTCCTTGAGGTCCGCGACTTCGGCATTCAGCGCCGCGACTTCGTCGCGGGGAGCGTCACCGTCTTGCGGGTCCAGGCCTTCCGGCAGGTAATCGTTTTCGTCGCCAATCATAATGCTGTCCTCGAATTGCTTCAGGCGAGCAACCGCCCCACAACCTTTGCGGTGTGATCCACCATCGGAATGATGCGCCCATAATTGAGGCGTGTGGGTCCCAGGACCCCGATCACGCCCACGATCTTGCCTTGCGCATTCGCATAGGGCGCGGCGACGATCGAAGAACCCGAAAG
>JBEKLK010000151.1:0-8115 GCA_050010235.1 Rhizomicrobium sp. | reverse complement strand
GAAGAAATACACGCGGCCACAGGAAGACGAAAAATACACCATGCGCCGCAAGGCGGACGAGCATTTCGGCAAGGTCTGCCAGTTCTTCGATACGGACAAACGTCGCTGTACCATCTATACGGCACGGCCTTCGACCTGCCGCACCTTCCCGGGCGGTCGCTGCGGGTATTACGATTTCCTGACCTTCGAGCGGAACACCCAGGACGATCCCGAGCACATCGCGACGACCTGGAGCGACTAAAACGCGCTGCGGCGCGCGGCAAAGCCGGCTCACGAATGCAAATGCATTGTTGTGGCGACCGATAGGCCCACGCCTCGTTGGGCAGAAACGGGAAATGCTGCGAATGACGACCCAACATCCCGAGAGTCTCGAAGCCCTTTTGCGAGAGAACGGAACCTTCGTGGTACCCGGCGCGTATGACGCGCTGTCGGCACGGATCGCCGCGCGTTCCGGTGCGCGCGTCGTCTATATGACAGGATTCGGCGTTGCAGGGGCCAGTTTCGGCGTTCCCGACATCGGATTGCTCGGTCCGGACCAGATGAGCGAAAGGGTGCGTGCGATCGCTTCGGCGATTGCGCCGCTGCCCTTGATTGCCGACGGCGACAATGGCCATGGCGGCCCGGCCAACGTGGCGCGGCTGGTGCGCGCCTATGAACTGGCGGGCGCGCAGTGCATCCAGCTTGAGGACCAGGCGATGCCTAAGCGCTGCGGTCATATGGACGGTAAGGAGATCGTGCCGCTCGTCGAAGCCGCAGCCAAAATTCGCGCGGCCGTTGCTGCGCGCACCAATATCAGCTTCAAGATCATGGCGCGCACGGACGCAATCGCGACCGATGGTATGGATGAAGCGCTGCGACGCGGCGAAGCATTCCTGAATGCGGGCGCGGATATACTCTTCGTGGAAGCGGCGCGCTCGGAAGAAGAACTGCTGCGGGTTGCGCAAACTTTTCCGCGCACGCCGCTTGTCGCCAACATGGTCGAAGACGGCAAGACACCGTTTCTGTCCCTCCCGGTCCTGCAGCAGATGGGTTACCGGATCGTGCTGCGCCCGGTGACGGCGCTGCTCGCCATCGCGCGCCGTCTTGAAGAGGTCTATTCCGGAATTCTGGAGGGGAACGCGACCGTCGGAGAGCGCGTGACCTTCACGCAGTACAACGAGATCGTCGGATTGCCGGAGGCCTTGGCATTTGTTTCGCAGTGCGGCGAGCCCTGAAGGGGTGCGAACAGCCGAAATCGCAGCATTCCACAGAATTGGCGGCGGAAATCATGACTGATCTGATGTCCGATTCCGCCGTTTACCCAGTTGCGGTCGGGCCGCGCTTTTAGGCATGATAGGGGCTTGCGGCTTTGCCCGTCGCCGGACACGGGCTTGCGCGCGTGGACAGCGGCCGGCAGGTCACATCGGCAATATCATGGCGAACTTTGATAATAATGCCTCGCAGCCCCTCGCAAAAGCATCCGCAAAGGGCACGGTCAAATGGTTCAATTCCACGAAGGGTTACGGCTTCATCACACTAGAAGACGGAGGCGATGCGTTCTGCCACGCCTCCGCATTGGCATCGCTCGGCACGCCCAATGTGCCGCAAGGTGCCACGGTGATTTGCGATCTCCAGGATTCCCCTCGCGGACTTCAGGTGGTGGCGGTCCATAGCATCGACACCAGCACGGCGGATCCCGCGCCGTCGCAGCGTCCGCGCCCCGGAGGCGACCGTTTCGGCGGAAACCGCTCGGGCGGAGGCGATCGGCACGCCGGCGGCGACCGATATGGCGGCGGAGACCGCTTCGGGGGTGGGGAGCGCTATGGCGGCGACGACCGTTTCAGCGACCGGTTCGGCGGTGGCGACCGCTTCAGCAACAATGACCGGTTCGGCGGCGGCGACAGGCCCCGCGGCGGCGGCGAGCATTTTGGCGGCGGTCGAGATGCCGGACCCAGCGGCCCCATGATGGATGGCAAAGTCAAATTCTTCAATGATCAGAAAGGGTTCGGGTTCGTGATGCCCGACAATGGCGGCGGTGACGTCTATTGTCACGCGAGCGCCTTGCGCCGGTCCGGCCTTTCGGCCCTGAGTCCGGAGCAACGCATCCGCTTCTCGACGCGTCAGGGCACCAAAGGCGTGGAAGTCGATCGGATTGAGCTGATCTGAACGTCACTAGTGGGTGAGAAACCTGTCCCGCGCAGGCCAGACTTGCGCGGATATCGCCTCATTTTGCCCCCATTCCCACTTGAATATTGCACCTGCGAATATATATAGCATCGATCTATATCGGTCCAATATAGGTCGGGCTCGGGGCGCAAGATGGACGTTCGCACGATTTGCTTGGGAATTCTCACCCGCGGCGATGCCACGGGCTATGAGATCAAGAAGCTGTTCGAAGAGGACGGCTATCAGCATTTCGTCGAAGCGAGCTTCGGCTCGATCTATCCGGCACTGAACCGGCTCACCGAAGAAGGTCTCGTCCTGGTCCGCGAGGAAGCGCAGGAGAAGCGCCCCGACCGCAAGGTCTATTCGATCACGCAGAGCGGTCGCACGGCATTCATTGCCGCTCTCCTGAAACCGCTCCCCGAAGATCGTCATCGCTCTCCGTTCGTCTTCGCGATGCTGTTCTCCCATCTTCTGCCGCAGGAACGCGTCGCATCGATGCTCGACAACTACATTCGCCTTGGCGAAGAAAAGCTGGCGCAGCTTTCGGGCATGAAAGCCACGCCGCAGACGCCGGGCGAGAAATTCGTCGCGGGCTTCGGGCGCGCCACCTATGAAGCGATGCTGCACTTTCTGCGCACCCATCGCCATGAGATCGAACAACCGACGGCCGAGGCGGCCGAATAACCGAGCGCGCAATGTTCAAATCGACCTATGCCTCTTTTATGCGCATGAAAGCGAGCTATCGTGCAGCGATCGTGATTCTCGCGATCGTCGTCCTGTGGATCGGCTCGGGATTCGTGTTCGGCGGCCATAAGGTCGCGAGCGGCGACGCGCAGGCCAAGGTCGTCGATGTCCCGCGCGTCCGCGTGCAGCTGCTGACCGCCTCGGACCGCGATGCGACAATAACGATTCGCGGCCGCACCGAAGCGTTGCATTCCGTGGACGTGCGCGCGGAGTTCGAAGGCTTCGTTCAATCGCTTCACGTCTAAAAAGGCGATCGCGTCAAAACCGGCGACGTGCTCTGCGAGATCAAGCTGAACGACCGCGGAGCCAAGCTCGATCAGGCCCGTGCGCTTGTGGCGCAGACAGCCAAGCAGCACTCCGTGGACCTCGATCTGGCCAAGAACGGATTCCGCTCCACCACGCAGGTGTCGCAATCGGCGGCCTCGCTCGAAGCCGCCAAAGCAACGCAGCAGACGATGGAAATCGATCTCGCCAACACCAAGATCAGGGCGCCGTTCGCCGGCATCGTCGACGACCGCTACGTCACCGTGGGCGATTACATGCGCGTCGGCGACAAATGCGCGATGATCGTGGCGCCCGAACCGTTCCTCGCCGTGGGCCAGGTTTCGGAACACGAAGTGGGCGAAATCAAGATCGGCGATCCCGTCACGGCCAATCTCGTCACCGGCGAAACCGTCCAGGGAAAGATCAGTTTCGTCTCGATCCGCGCCGACGACACGACGCGCACGTTCCGCATCGAAGCCGAACTCCCCAACCCCGACGCCAAACTGCGCGCCGGCATCAGCGTCGACATTCACATCCCGGTGAAACAGCTGATGGCGGAAAAAATCTCGCCGGGAATCCTCGTGCTGGACGACAACGGCGTCGTCGGCGTGCGCACCGTCGAACGCGGGATCGTCCGCTTCCGGCCGGTCGAGATCGTTTCCGACGGACCGGACGGCATGTGGGTGAGCGGTTTGACCGACGGCGTGGCGGTGATCACGGTCGGCCAGGAATTCGTCAATGACGGCGAACGCGTGCTGACGGTCCAGGACAGGGGCGGCCACGCATGATCCGCATCGTCGATTGGGCCGTCAACAATACGCGCGTCGTGGTGGCGCTGCTTGCGGTCGCCATCATCGCGGGTCTGGTGTCCTTTGCGGCGATCCCGAAGGAAGCGCAGCCCGATATCCCGATTCCCGTCATCGTCGTGCAGGTGCCCTATCCCGGCATCAGCCCGGAGGACAGCGAGCGTCTCCTCGTCAAGCCGATGGAGACCTATCTGCGCTCCATCGAAGGCCTGAAGGACATCACCGCGCGCGCCTATCAGGGCTTCGCGGTGATCATCCTCGAATTCGACGTGAACTTTAACAAGGAAAAGGCGCTTGAAGACGTCCGCGCGCAGGTGGAAACCGCGCGCGCCGAACTGCCGACCGACGCCAAGCAGCCGATCGTGCAGGAGTTCAACACCAGCCTGTTCCCGGTGATCACCGCGTCGCTCTATGGCGACGTGCCGGAACGCACGATGCTCAAAATCGCGCGCGACCTGAAGGACCAGATCAAGCAGATCCCCAGCGTTCTCGACGTCAATATCGGCGGCGAGCGGCAGGAAATGCTCGAGATCGTGATCGATCCGTCCAGGCTGGAAAGCTACGGCCTCACGCAGGCCGAACTGTTCAGCGCGATTTCGAACAACAATCGCCTGATCGCGGCCGGCTCGATCGACACGGGCCACGGCAGCTTCGAGGTCAAGGTTCCCGCCGTCATCGACAGCCCCCAGGACGTGCTGGATCTGCCGATCCGGTCGACTGGCGAGGCAACAGTCACTCTCGGCGACGTGGCGCAGGTTCACCGCACCTTCTACGACGCGACGAGCTATGCGCGGCTAAACGGGCAGCCGACCATCGCGCTCGAAGTGACCAAGCGCATCGGCGCCAACGTCATCGACAACAATCAGAAAGTCCGCGACCTGATTGCCCAGACGCAGAAATCCTGGCCGCCGGGCGTTCACGTCAAATATCTGTCGGACCGGTCCACGGACATCCGCGACACGCTCGGTTCGCTGTCGGATTCGATCATTCTCGCGATCATCCTGGTGATGATCATCATCGTCGCCGCACTGGGCCTGCGCTCCGGCCTGCTGGTGGGCGCTGCGATTCCGACGTCGTTTCTGATCAGCTTCCTGGTGCTGAACGCGACGGGAATGACTCTCAATTTCATGATCATGTTCGCGATGCTGCTCGCCGTCGGCATTCTGGTCGACGGCCCCATCATCGTTGTCGAATATGCCGACCGGAAGATGACCGAGGGAGCGCCGCCAAAAGCCGCATTCGCGGAAGCCGCGCGGCGCATGTTCTGGCCCGTCGTCAGCGCGACCGCGACCATGATCGGGGCCTTCCTGCCCATGCTCTTCTGGCCCGACGTGACCGGAAAGTTCATGAGCTATTTTCCCATCACGCTGATCATCGTGCTGAGCGCCTCGATGTTCGTGGCGCTGATCTTCGTGCCCGTGCTGGGCGGAATGCTGGGCAAGAGGCCGCCGCCCGACCCCCAGCACGAGCAGGCGATCGAGGCTTCGGAAACGGGCGACTGGCGCGAGATTCCCGGCATTACCGGATGGTACGCGCATCTCTCCGAGCGCATCACGCAATATCCCGGCCGGGTCGTGCTGGGCGCGCTGGGCGTGGTCGTGCTGATTATCGGCGCGTTCATCGTGTTCAATCACGGCGTCGAATTCTTCGTCGATACCGATCCGGAGTTCGCCAATGTCCTGATCTCCGCGCGCGGCAATCTGTCGGCCAACGAGAAGCGCGACATCGTCATGGGCGTCGAGCGCATCGTGGAATCCGTCGACGGCCTCAAATTCGTCTACGCGACGTCGGGCGCGCAACAGAACACGCTCAACAATCAGGGCGGTGTGCCGGTCGACAATATCGGGACGATAGAACTCGAAATGAAGGATTATCACGAGCGCCGCCGGGGCACCGTGATTCTGGAGGAGATACGCCAGAAGACTGCCAATCTGGCAGGCGTGCATGTCGAGATTCGCGTGCCGGACCAGGGACCGCCGACCGGCAAGGACGTCATGATCGACGTCTCTTCCGACGACTATGCGGCACTCGCCCAGACGACCGACACCATCCGTCGTCACATGGACGGGCTCAAGGAATTGCGCGATCTCGAAGATACGCGGCCGCTGCCCGGCATCGAATGGGATCTCGACATCAACCGCGATGTCGCCAACCGCTTCGGCGCCAACGCGCAAACCATCGGCACGGCCGTGCAGCTGGTGACCGACGGCATACTGGTCGGCGAATACCGCCCCGACGACACGACGCAGCAGGTGGATATCCGCGTTCGCTACCCCGCGTCTTCGCGCGGCATCCATGCGCTCGATGATGTGCGCGTGTCGACGCCGGGCGGCATGGTTCCGATCAGCAATTTCGTCAAGCTGCGACCCGCGCCTCAGGTGAATTCCATCGAACGCGTCAACGGACATCGCGTCTATCACGTCCGTGCAAATCTCAGGCCCGGGACTCTGCCCGCCACCGAAGTGTCGAAGCTCAAAGCGTGGCTGGCGACGCAGACATTCCCCTCAAGTGTCCACGTGACGTTCAAAGGCGCGGACGAAGGACAGAACACGGCGGGCGCGTTTCTCGTCGTGGCCGCCTTCATGGCGCTGTTCCTGATCGCGATGGTGCTGGTGGCGATGTTCAACAGCTTCTACCACGCGAGCCTTATTCTCGTTGCGGTGGTGCTGGCGATGATCGGCGCCCTGTTGGGCATGCTGATCATGGGCCAGCCTTTCTCGGTCATCATGTCGGGCACGGGCATGCTGGCGCTCGCCGGCATCGTCGTGAACCACAACATCGTGCTGATCGATACCTATCGGCGCTTACGCCTGACCGGCATGGATCCCATCGAAGCCGTCATCCGTTCGAGTGCGCAACGCCTTCGCCCGGTGTTCCTCACGACGGTGACGGCCATCGGCGGATTGCTGCCGATGATGTTCGCCATCGAGATCGATTTCTGGACGCGACAGGTGACGATCGGCGGCCCGGACGGCATGACCTGGGTCTCGATGTCGACGGCGATCGTGTTCGGCCTCGCCTTCTCGAAATTGATTACCCTGGGTCTCGTGCCGGCCATGCTGGCGCTGCCCTATCGCATGCGCGAAGCCCGCGAGCGCCGGCGCGCGCGACGCAGCGGACCCACGGAAGTGCCTCAGGTCGCGCGGCCCCTGCGGCCGGCGCAGCAGCCCGAGGCGCAGGCCGCAGAATAGTCAGTCGGCTGCCGCCAACGGCGTGGCCCGCGCGATGCCGGGTACGACGTCGGGATCGCTCTCGGCCGCCTTCAGAATTTCCAGCGCCGCCGCGGCTTGCCGCTGCTTGTTCCACATCGACGCGTAGTGGCCGCCTTTGGCGACGAGTTCGGCATGCCGGCCCCGCTCGACGATTTCGCCGTGGTCGAGCACGAGGATTTCGTCCGCATCCACCACCGTGGAGAGCCGATGGGCGATGACGAGCGTGGTGCGGTTGCGCGCCACTTCCGAAATCGCGCTCTGGATTTCGCGCTCCGTATGCGTGTCGAGCGCGGACGTCGCTTCGTCGAGCAGCAGGATCGGCGGATTTTTCAGGATGGTGCGTGCGATGGCGACGCGCTGTTTCTCGCCGCCCGACAGCTTGAGCCCCCGCTCGCCGACCATCGCCTCATAGCCCAGCGGGAGCTCGCGGATGAAGCTGTCGATCTGCGCCATGCGCGCGGCCTCCTTGATCTCGGCTTCGTTGGCGCCGATGCGGCCATAGGCGATGTTGTAGCGCACGGTGTCGTTGAACAGCACAGTGTCCTGCGGAACGATGCCGATATGCCCCCGCAAGGACGCCTGCGTCACGTCGCGGATGTCCTGTCCGTCGATGGTCACGCTGCCGCTTTTGATGTCGTAGAAACGATAGAGAATGCGGGAGATGGTGGATTTTCCGGCCCCCGACGGGCCCACCACCGCCACCGTCTTGCCGGCAGGCACCGTGAAACTGATGCCTTTGAGCACGATACGCGCCGGCTCATAGGAAAAGACCACATTGTCGAACCTGATCTCGCCGCCGCTGACAACCAGATCTTTCGCGCCCGGCTTGTCCTTCACTTCCTGCGGCTGATAGAGGAGACGGAACATCGCCTCCATGTCGACAAGGGCCTGTGTGATCTCGCGATAAACCGTGCCCAGCATATTGAGCGGCTGGTAAAGCTGCA
>JBEKLK010000150.1:0-8125 GCA_050010235.1 Rhizomicrobium sp. | reverse complement strand
ATTGTCATTTCCGCCACGCGCGCTGGGGCTTAAGTTCGAGCGATGACGGCCAGGTGCGACATGCCCAGACGGATCGTGATGCTTGCTTTTGAGGGCGCACAGCTTCTCGATGTCACCGGTCCATTGCAGATTCTGTCGGCGGTCAACGACGAGCGGCCTCGCGAGGCCCCGGCTTACGCTGTGACGCTGCTGGCCGAAGCAAAGGGTCCGTTCGCCAGTTCCAGCGGCGTGCGTTTGGTCGCCGATGGCGACTACACGGCACTCCCTCCGGAGATCGATACATTGATGGTGGCCGGCGGCGACGGCGTTCGCGCCGCCATGCGAAACCCGCAACTCCGCGCGGCCATCGCCAATGGCGCTGCGAGCGCAAGACGCGTCGTATCGGTCTGCACCGGCGCGTTTTTGCTGGCGCAAGCGGGCCTCCTCAAGGGCAAGCGCGCCACGACGCATTGGCGCAGCGTCGGGCTTCTCGCCCGCGCCTATCCCGACACAGCGGTCGAACCGGACGCCATCTTTGTGCGCGACGGACACGTCTGGACCTCCGCCGGTGTCACGGCGGGAATGGATCTTGCGCTCGCGCTGGTGCGCGAAGATTTCGGCGAGGACATGGCGCTGGCGATTGCGCGCCGCCATGTCCTGTTTCTGATGCGTCCGGGCGGCCAATCGCAGTTCAGCGCGCATCTCGCTCCGGACGCGAATGCGCGCGGACGGCTGGCGCCGCTGTTGCGCTGGATTCCGGAGCATGTGGGCGAAGACCTGGATGTGCCGGCGCTCGCGCGCGCGGCGAAGATGAGCGAACGCAGTTTCGCGCGCGCATTCCGGAAGGAAACGGGAGACACGCCGGCGCGCTACGTCGAACGCGCGCGTCTCGACGCCGCACGGCGGATGTTGAGCGCGTCTCACGCCGCGATCGGCGTGATTGCTGCGCGCGCGGGATTCGGATCCGAAGAGCGCATGCGGCGCGCATTTCAGCGGCATCTCAAGATAAGCCCTGCATCGTTTCGCGCGCGGTTTCAGGCGGCAGGAGAAGAGTCATGACTTCGATGATCGGAATTCTCATCTTCGAGGATGCGGAAGAACTCGATTTTGTGGGTCCTTATGAGGTCTTCACGATGATCAACGAGGTGTTCCAGCGCGGCGACAAAGAGCGCCCGCATGAGGTGCTCCTTGTCGCTGAACACGACACGCCGGTGCGGTGTGCCAAGGGCATGATCGTGGTGCCGCATACGACCATCGACAAATGCCCGAAACTGGATGTGCTTCTGATACCCGGCGGGCAGGGCACGCGGCGAGAGGTGAAGAACGAGGCTTTGCTCTCCTGGATCTCCAAGACCTCGACGTCGTGCCAATGGGTCACGAGCGTGTGCACGGGCGCGTTGCTGCTGACCGCAGCGGGACCGGCGAGGGCCAAGCGCGTCACGACTCACTGGGGATTCGTGGAGCAACTTCGGGCGCGGAATGAAGCGTCGGAGGTGCTGGAGCGCGTCCGCTATGTGCGCGACGGAAATGTGGTAACGGCGGCGGGCGTGTCGGCCGGCATCGATATGGCACTCTGGCTCACGGGCCAGATTCACAGTCCCGCCGTGGCCCGCAATGTTCAGCGTGCGATGGAATATGACCCGTCGCCACCCTACGCCGCCGAGGTCTGACCTATCCTGCGGCGCGGGCGGTAACCAAGGCGAGAGGCCGTCACTATGGAAGGGCGCCCCGGCCTTTATTCTCCCGTGCCAGATGTGCTTTGATTGCCGACATATGAGGCGTCAGCACATCAATGGGAGTATCGAAGGCCATGTATAGTAAATTCAGCGCGGGGGTGGCGCTGCTTCTCCTCTCGGTTTCGCCGTCATTCGCGGACAGCAGTTCCTGCGCGGACCCCATCGCGCCTGCGGCGGTCGACGGCGCCAAGGCGACGCAGAAGCAAATGAAAGACGCCATCCAGGATTTCAAGACGTTCCAGCAGGCGTCCGACGACTATCAGTCATGCCTGGTTGACGATCTCAAGAAGCAGCAGGCTGAAGCCAGCAAGGGCAAAGATCCGAAGCCGCTCGATCCTTCCATCGAGCAGGGCGTGGACGCGAGAATCGACGCCAATCAGCGGCTCAAGGAAAAAGTCGGCGGCGAGCTGAATGCGTCGATCCAGGCTTACAAATCGGCCCATCCGGGCGGTTGAGCGCTCCGCCGTTTCAGCCGGCGCGGATATGTGCTTGGGTTTTGGCCTGACAACCGGAAGGATCAGGCCATGCCCAAGGGCGCGACCATCGATTTCGACTCTACGCGGCCGCCTTCGCCGTTCCTGAAGGAGACGCATGTCGAGTGGCGGCGTGAACTGCGGCGCTTCATCGAGCGCGAGATCATGCCGCATGTGGAGGAGTGGGAAGAGGCGGGCGAGATTCCGCTCTCGCTCTTCAAGAAGGCGTCCGATTTCGGCCTCTTGCGGATGGGATATCCGGAAGAATATGGCGGCATCACCGATGGACTCGACCGCTTCCACGGCATCGTGACGTCGGAGGAGCTGGCGCGCATCGGTGCGGGCGGAATTTCGGCGAGCCTGATGGTACATGGCATCGGGCTGCCGCCCATTCTGGCGCTCGGTCCCGAAGAGATGAAACGCAAGATCGCGCCTGCCGTGCTGGCGGGCGACAAGCGCATCAGCCTTGCGATCACCGAACCCTCCGGCGGCTCGGATGTCGCGCAGATCAAGACGCGCGCGCGGCGCGACGGCGACGAATTCGTCGTCGATGGCTCCAAGATGTTCATCACCGGCGGCATGCGGGCGGATTATTTCACCACCGCGGTGCGGACCGGCGGCGCCGGCATGGGCGGCCTTTCGCTGTTGCTGATCGAGGCGGACCGGCCGGGTGTTTCGCGCACCAAACTGAAGAAGCAGGGTTGGTGGGCATCGGACACAGCCGCGCTCTATTTCGATTCGGTGCGCGTGCCGGCGGAGAACCTGATCGGCGGCGAGAACCTGGGCTTCACGGGCATCGTCAACAATTTCAACGGCGAGCGGCTGGGCATGGCGGCGGGCGCATGCGCATCGGCGCGCGTGTGCCTGGAGGAAGCGGCCGCCTGGGCGCAGCAGCGCGAGACCTTCGGCAAGCGCCTCGCCGACCACCAGGTGATCCGCCACAAGATCGCGGAGATGCTGCGCCAGATCAACGCGACGACCGCCTATCTCGACATGTGCGCCTGGCGCGTGATGAACGGCGAGAGGCCCGCGGCCGATCTCGCGCTGCTCAAGGTCCAGGCAACGTTGACGCTCGAATTCTGCGCCCGCGAGGCGATGCAGATTCTGGGCGGCACGGGTTATATGCGCGGCGGACGGGTCGAACGCATTTATCGCGAGGTGCGGGTCAACGCCATCGGCGGCGGTTCGGAGGAGATCCTGCGCGACCTCGCGGCCAGACAGATTGGACTGTAGCGGGCGGAAGTTCACGCCGGGAATGTCCGCGAATCGCTTATGATGCAGCCATGAAGACCATCTCACCGGCACGGGCGGGGCGGCGCGCGAAGGAACACAGCGCGACGCGCGCATCCATTCTGGAAGCGGCCCGCCGGGTTGCGGCACGCGACGGCGCGCGCGACCTGTCGCTCCGGGCGACGGCTGCTGAGGCGGGTTTCGCCCCTGCGGCGCTCTACGGCTATTTCCGCGGTAAAGACGAATTGCTGCTCGCGCTGGCGGCAGAGGATTTGTCGGGCCTCGCGCGCGCGATGCGCCATGCGGCAGGAACGCTTGAAGGGCCCGGCCGGCTGGCGGCTGCGGCGGGCGCGGCATTGTCGCTGCTGCAACATACGGAAACGATCGTGGCGGCGTCTTCGGCGTTGCCGTCGACCGCCGGCACAAGCGATGCCGAAAGATTGTTCAACGGGCGGTTGATCGGCGCGCTCAACGCGCTTTCGGATGCGACGGGCCATCGCGCGGAAAGTCGCGAGTCGCAGGCCGACGTGCTGCTGCTGGCGGCCACCCTTACGGGCCTGGCGCTGCTTGCGCGTTCCGGCCGTCTCGGCGCTCTGGGTTTTTCCCCGGACGAATTGCTGGCGCGGCTCGATACCCGCTTTTCGAAAACGATCTGATTTTTGCGTCAGCTAGGGGTCGCAAACCGCGCGAGCTCCGCGCGCACGAGATCGCGCTTCTCCATCGGCAGGAAATGGCTTGCGCCGTCCACTTTGACCACGCGTGTGTCCTTATGTTCGCGCGACATATCCTCCGCGCCGCGATCGCGGCAGGTGCTGTTGATCGTTCCGTAGATCACCGTCAGCGGGCATGCGATCCTGCGCGCAAGGCGGGCGACGTTGTAAGATGTGGCGCGGAACGTCGCCGCTTCCCATGAAGGCGCGCAGGCAAGTCGCGCTTCCCCGGTGGCGGGATCGACGATCAATCCTCCCTTCAAATAGTCCGCCAGCATTTCTTCGGGCCAGGATCTGAACGCGCCGCGGCCGCGATAGGCGGTAAGCGCTGCCTCGAAAGACGGAAACCGGTCGCGCCGCTGCGCGGCTCTGTCGGCAAGATCGGGACCTCGATAAAGGCCGAATCTCTTTGGAATGCGGGAGAGGAGCCACGCCTGCCACGGCACGATAACCGGCTCGACCAGAACGACAGCCGCCACGCGCGCAGGCCGCAATGCCGCGGCCATCAGGCTGGTTGTGGCGCCCATCGAATGGCCGGAGAGGACGATCGGCTTGTCGCCCAGCGCATCGAGCATCCGCACCAGATCGTTCCGATAATTTGTCCAGTTCGCATTGCGTTGCGGATTTGCGGGCAGGCTGGAGAAGCCGTGACCGCGCGCGTCGCTTGCGAATATCTGGAATTTGCCTGCCAGCGGTGCGAGCAGCGAGCGATAGGTTTCGGCATTGAAGCCGGTTGCGTGGGCAAAATGAAGTGGCGGTCCGTTCGCCGGCCATTCGAGGCACGAGACGTCGCCGTCCGGCAGGGGAATCGTCTTGCGGACAGGCTCGGTCATAACGGGGCAATGGCTCTGGCGAGGTCCATCGCTTGTCGCCCACCCGTCTCGGGCGTGTCAACGGGAGCGCCGACGGGGATTTGCGCGCAGCCATTCCAGTTCGTACATTCGGCAAACGATATCGAGGAAACGACCTTGCATCCTTCCGTCATTGCCCAGAAGACGCCCGACAAGGCGGCCATCGTCATGGCCGAGACCGGCGAACAGATGAGCTATCGCGAGCTCGACGAGGGCTCGAACCGGGGCGCGCAACTGTTTCGCAAGCTGGGCCTCAAAGTGGGCGACGGCATTGCGATCTTCATGGAGAACAACATCCATTTCCTGGAGATCTGCTGGGCGGCGCAAAGATCGGGACTCTATTACACCTGCGTTTCGTCCCGGCTGACGGCCGGCGAAGTCGAATACATCGTGCGCGATTGCGGCGCGAAAGTTCTGATCGCGTCGCATGGCCTGTCGAAGGTTGCGGGCGAACTCGTGTCGGCGCTGGCGGATGTGAAACTGCTGATGGTCGGCGGGACGATTGCCGGGTTCGAAAGCTATGAGGACGCGGCCGGCGCGATGCCGAAAGCGCGCATCGCCGACGAGATCGCGGGCCTCGACATGCTCTATTCGTCGGGCACGACGGGGCGACCGAAAGGCGTACGCCATGCGTTGTCGGGCCTCCCGATCGATGCGCCGAGTCCCCTCGGCGCGCTCGTGGCCATGTTGTTCGGGCTCAACGAAGATACGATCTATCTTTCGCCCGCACCGCTCTATCATGCCGCGCCCTTGCGCTATTGCATGGCGATCCATCGGATCGGCGGCACGGTGGTGGTGATGGAGCATTTCGACGCGGAAGAATCGCTTCGCTTCATCGAGAAATACAAGGCGAGCGGCAGCCAATGGGTGCCGACCATGTTTATTCGCATGCTGAAGCTGCCCGATGAAGTGCGCCTGAAATACGACGTGTCGTCGATGAAGAGCGCGATCCACGCGGCAGCACCTTGTCCGATCGAGGTCAAGCGCAAGATGATCGACTGGTGGGGGCCGGTACTGCACGAATATTATGCGGGCACCGAAGGCAACGGCTTTTGCTATGTCGGCAGCGCCGATTGGCTGAAGCATCCGGGAACGGTCGGCCGCGCCTTGGTGGCCGAAGTGCATATTTGCGGCGAAGACGGCGCGGAAGTCCCCATCGGCGAAGAAGGCGTGATCTATTTCGGGGGCGCCGCCGAATTCGAATATCACAACGACAAGAAGAAGACCGCCGAATCCCGCCACCCCGCGAATCCCGGCTGGTCGACCTTGGGCGATGTGGGCAAGCTCGACGCGGAGGGCTTTCTCTATCTCACCGACCGCAAGGCGTTCATGATTATTTCGGGCGGGGTCAACATCTATCCCCAGGAAGCCGAGAACATTCTCGTCTCGCATCCCAAGGTGGCCGACGTGGCGGTCATTGGAGTCCCCAACGAGGATTTCGGCGAAGAGGTGAAGGCCGTCGTGCAGCCGGCCAACTGGTCCGATGCGGGGCCTGCGCTCGCCGAAGAATTGATCGCCTATTGCCGGGAGCGGCTGTCGCCGATCAAATGCCCGCGCACGATCGATTTCGACCGCGAATTGCCGCGACACCCCACCGGCAAACTCTACAAACGTCTCGTTCGCGATCGCTATTGGGGCAAGCGCGAGTCCCGCATTGTCTGAGACCGACCAGAAAATCAAATCTCTCGTTCCGCCGGGCGGGATGTTGCGGCGTGAGATGTTCACGGCCGAGCGCGCACGGGCTTACGCCGAATTGGTCGCCAAAAATGGCGGCACGCAGTTGATGAGCGAAGAGGCGCGCGAGGCGTCGCGAAAAGCGATCGAAGCGGAAGTGGCGCCCGGCGCGGATGTGTGGGTGTTCGGCTATGGATCGCTGATGTGGAATCCCGCGATCCTCGTGGCGGAAAGCTGCAAAGCCGAGATCCGCGGTTATCATCGGCAATTCTGTCTGACGCTTGGGCTCGGCCGCGGTTCGCCGGACAAGCCGGGTCTGATGCTTGGCCTCGACCGGGGCGGCGCATGTGTCGGCGTCGCGCATCGCATCGCCGCGAAGGATGTGGCGAGCGAACTGGCGATCCTGTGGTATCGCGAAATGCTCTCGGGTGCCTATACGCCGCGCTGGCTCAACGCTGTGCTCGCAGATATCGGCGCGACGAAAGTGCTCACATTCGTCATCAATCGCGCCAATCCGCGCTATGAGCCCAGCGTTCCCCAAGAAACGATGGCGCAGCGCATCGCGACGAGCGAAGGCATTTTCGGTACCAACCGCGATTATCTCTATCGCACGGTCCGCCGTCTGCGCGAGCTTGGCGTCGCCGACGGTCCGATGCATCGTCTCGAGCGGCGCGTGCGCGTGCTCGCCAACGAACCTGCCACAACAACCGAAGGAAACCGAACATGAAGACGATATCGTTTGAAGAATTGCCCACGCTCGTCGGCCAGGAGATCGGCGTTTCGGACTGGCAGACAATCGATCAGGACCGCATCAACAAATTCGCCGAGGCGACGGGTGACCATCAATGGATCCATGTCGATGTCGAGCGCGCCAAAAAAGAAATGCCGGGCGGAAAGACCATCGCTCATGGCTATCTCACACTGTCTCTCGTCCCGATGATGGGAGCCGGAATTCTGCGCGTCACGGGCGTCTCGCGCGGCATCAATTACGGTTGCAACAAGGTGCGCTTTACCAACATGGTGACTGTCGGAAGCCGGGTTCGCGGTCGACAAAAACTCCTGTCGACCGATGCGCGCTCCGGCGGGATGCAGATGATCAACGAGTTCACGATCGAAATCGAAGGGCAGGACCGTCCGGCTTGTGTCGCCGAGACGATCAGCCTCATCTATAAATAGGCGTCAGGCGCCGCGGAAATATTGCGTGATCGTCCACGCGCCGATGACGATGAATCCTATGCCGGCGATCAGCTTGAGGGGCACCGCCGTCATATAACGGCTCGCCGCCGTGCCGAGCAGGACGGCGAAGGCGGTGCCCAGCACCAGCGCGCTTGCCGAAGTGAGGAACACGGCGAAAGGCGACACTTTGCGCTCCGACGCGAACAACAACGTCGCGACTTGCGTCTTGTCGCCCAGTTCGGCGACGAAGATCGTGAAGAACATCGTGATCAATTCCCGCATCGTTTCCCCCTCTT
>JBEKLK010000149.1:0-8145 GCA_050010235.1 Rhizomicrobium sp. | reverse complement strand
CCCGTCTTGAGCCGTCGGAAAGACCGAAGCATTGGCGTTTCGGCACGATTCCTCTGGATCGCCAAGGTAAGCGCGTGCAATCGGCCTTGCGGGCGGTGTTCGAACTGGGTTCGGCAAGAACTTTGGGACGCGGAATCGTTATTCGCACCGAAACGGAGGTTGCCGAGATCAGCATCGACCTTACGCCGGACATGATCTGGTTCGAGGGACATTTTCCCGGCGAGCCGGTGCTGGCCGGGATCGCGCAGGTGCATATGGCGATCCTCTGGGCCGAACGCCTATGGGGGTGGAAACCGTCCGGCGTCAACCTGTCACAAGTCAAATTCCGGCGTATATTGAAGCCGGGCTACGTCGTGCTGCTGCGCCTGCACCGCGTATCGCGGCGTCTGAAATACTCCTACCAACTGGGCGACGTGATCGCATCCGAAGGGACGATCGAGGACACCGAATGAGTGGATTTCGCGCCTGCGCGGTCATACCGACCCGCAACCACGTCGCAGCGCTGGACACGATTCTGGGCCGATTGCGGCAGGCGCAGCTGTCGATCATCGTGATCGACGATGGAAGTGATCCGGCAATCGGCGAACGCATTCAGGCTGTATGCGCGGACCACCCCGAAGTCGAATATCTGCGTCACGCTTTCAACGGCGGGAAGGGATTCGCCGTCATGTGCGGCGTTGCGCGCGCAAAGGAGCGAGGTTTCAGCCACGCGGTGCAGATCGACGCCGATGGGCAGCACGATCTTTCGCGCCTCCCCGCACTATTGGAGACGGCGCGGATCAATCCATCGGCGATCGTCAGCGGTGAGCCGCTCTATGAACGGCAGATACCGCTGGCGCGGCGCATCGGCCGGCCACTCACGAATTTCTGGGTCGCAGTCAATGCTGTCTCGTTGCACATGCCCGACGCGATGTGCGGGTTTCGCGTTTATCCCGTCGATGCCGTGTTGGAACTGGTGCGGAGCTCGGTGCGCGGTCGCCGCATGGATTTCGACATCGAAATTCTCGTAAAGGCGCATTGGGCGGGAATTCCGCTTGTGGGGGTTCCGGTCGGCGTGGAATACCCCGAAGACAACTTTTCGAATTTCGACGTGTTGCGGGATAACATCCTCTTGTCGGCTCTGCAGACGCGATTGTTTTTCGGCATGTTGCGGCGCCTGCCGCAGCTTGCGCTTCGCCGCCGACCCAAGCCGCCCGGAACTGTCGAGACATCTGCACACTGGTCTTCCACGCAGGAGCGCGGCGCATATTGGGGCATGCGCACGCTCGCCGTCGTCTATCGCGTGCTAGGGCGCCATATCTGCCTCGCCGCGATGTTTCCCGTTATCCTCTATTTTTTCGCGACCGGCAGTGCGCAGCGCAGGGCTTCGCGCGATTATCTCGACCACGCCTGGCGCGCCGGTCTTTTGCGGCGACGACCAACCTTGTGGACGTCATTTCGTCATTTTCTCAGTTTCGGAGTTTCGGCGCTCGACAAGCTCGCAGCGTGGACTGCGAGCGTTCCGCGCATCTTGCCGAGTCCGTCGGTACAATTGCTCGATGACATCGAAACAAGCGGGCAAGGCATCGTCGTCTTTACCGCGCATCTGGGAAACCCTGACGTCATCCGCGCCGTCGGAGCGCTGAACGGACGTGTTCCGGTCAATGTTCTGATGCACACGGAGCATGCACAATTGTTCAATCGGCTGTTGAAGGAATTGTCGCCCTCTTCGCCGGTGCGCGCATTCCCCGTTACGAAAGTCGGTATCGATACAGCCATCATTCTGTCCGAAGCGATCGCAAGAGGGGAATGGGTCATCATTGCGGGTGACCGGGTGCCGGTTGCCGAAGAAGGCCGCGTGGTGGGCGCGCCGTTCCTTGGCGAGACCGCGCCGTTTCCACAAGGGCCGTATATCCTTGGCGCGTTGCTAAAGGCCCCTGTCTATCTTCTGTTTTGTGTGCGCGAGGGAGGCGGCTTTCGCGTTCATTTCTCGAAATTTACCGACGCGATCGAATTGCCGCGTGCAGACCGCATCGGCGCAATCCGGCGCTATGCTTCGCTGTACGCAAAATCGCTGGAGGCTCGAATTGCCGAAACGCCCTTGCAATGGTTCAATTTCTATCCCTTCTGGACCCCGGTTCCCGACCCGCACAGGAATATAGTCGTCGTACAAAGGGCCGCGGAATGAATAATCCTGTCGTTTTTGGCGAAACCGCATTGACACTGGAGGATGTGTGGGACGTCGCCCATCGCGTTCGCGAGCCGCTTCTGTCGGCGGACGATCGGGTGACCACGCGCATCGCGCGCTCAGCCGCATTTGTCGATGCCGCAATCCGACGTAGCGACGTCATTTACGGCGTCACGACGGGATATGGCGATTCCTGCGAGACGAAAGTGCCGGACGAACTCGTCGCGGAATTGCCGCTGCATCTAACGCGCTATCACCGCTGCGGAACCGGGAACATTCTGGACGAGGCGCAAACCCGCGCCGTAATGGCGGTCCGCCTGTCGAGCCTGATGCAGGGCTGGTCGGGCGTGACGTTGGACCTCGTGCAGCTGCTCACGGAAATGTTGCGGCGGGATATCCTGCCGCGCATACCCGCCGAGGGGTCAGTCGGCGCAAGCGGCGATCTCACGCCGTTGAGCTATCTGGCCGCGTCTCTCGCGGGCGAAGGCGGTGTGTTGTATCGCGGCGAAGTCATCGCAGCAGCAGCCGCGCTCGCGCGCGAAGGGCTGAGCCCGATCCTGCTCCAGCCCAAGGAAGCGCTGGCCGTGATGAACGGCACGGCCGTGATGACAGGGATTGGCGCGTTGGCATTCAAGCGCGCGGAAAGGCTCTCCCGTCTGTCTTGCCGGATTTCCGCGATGGCGTCGCTCGCGCTCCTGGGAAATGCCGCGCATTTCGATGCGAGACTCGCCGCGGCAAAGCCGCACCCCGGTCAAGTGAAGGTTGCAGCCCGCATGCGTGCCGATCTTTCGGCCTTTGCCGCCGCAAGCGCGCCGGATCGCTTGCAGGATCGTTACTCGATCCGCTGCGCGCCTCACGTCATCGGAGTCCTGGAGGACATGCTGCCGGCGTTCCGTAGTCTCCTGGAAATCGAACTCAACAGCGCCAACGACAATCCGCTGTTCGATCCGCTCGACGGGCGAGTCCTGCATGGCGGCCATTTCTACGGCGGTCATGTCGCGTTTGCGATGGATGGGCTGAAGACGCTTGTCGCCAACATCGCCGATCTTCTGGACCGTCAATTGGCGCTGCTGGTGGACGGTCGTTTCAACAATGGGCTGCCGCAACATTTGTCCGGCGCAAGCGGGCCGCGAAAGGCGATTAATCATGGTCTTAAGGCAGTCCAGATCGCGGCGTCCGCCTGGACCGCCGAAGCGCTCAAATTGACGATGCCGGCCAGCGTGTTTTCGCGCTCGACGGAATGTCACAACCAGGACAAGGTTTCGATGGGCACGATCGCGGCGCGCGATGCGGTGCGGGTGCTGGAACTGAGCGAACAGGTCGCAGCGGTCAATCTGATTGCGACGCGGCAGGCTTTGCATCTGAGGCTCAGGGCCGGCGAACTCACCGAGGCATTGGTCGGTTCCCGCATCGCGGAATTTTGCGCGCAGATCGATGAGATGATCCCGTTTCTCGACGAAGACATGCCGCTCGATGAGGTGATCGCGAAGCTCTGCACGGCGATCGAAACGGGCGTTTTCGCGCTGGCGGACGCGCCATGAAGCCGATCGTCACCGAAACCATCCGGGCGTGTCCTCAATTCTACGACCTCGACCCGATGAACATCGTCTGGCATGGCAATTATCCTAGATTTTTCGAGCTGGCGCGCACCGCCCTTATGGCACGCATCGGCTATGGCTACGACGCGATGCAGGAGAGCGGTTTTGCATGGCCGGTGATCGACATGCATATCCGCTACTACCGCCCGCTGCGGCTCGGCCATTGGATCGGCATCACGGCATCCATCACCGAATGGGAAAACCGCCTCAAGATCGAATATCTGGCGCGCGACGAGCGCACGGGAATGAAAACAACCAAAGGCCACACCGTGCAGGTCGCCGTGGAGGTCAAATCCGAAGCGATGCTCTGGGAAACGCCGCCCATCCTGCGCGAGAAGCTCGCGCCCTTCGTCTCCTGAAAGCCGAGCAATGACAAATCGTATCGATGTTGCAGTGATCGGCGCGGGGCCTTCAGGAAGCGTCGCTGCAGCCTACCTCGCCGCCCGCGGCTATTCCGTCGAGATCGTCGAGCGCGTTCATTTTCCGCGCTTCTCGATCGGTGAAAGCCTGTTGCCCCAGTCCATGGCGTTCCTCGAAGAGGCAGGGTTGCTCGACTGCGTCATAGCGGCGAAATTTCAGCACAAGAACGGTGCGGTGTTTCGCCGGGGCACCGAAGAACTGTCGCTCGATTTCCGCGAAAAGACCACCGCGGGATGGGGCACGACGTTTCAGGTACGCCGCGACCTGTTCGATCAGACGTTGGCGCAAGCCGCAGCGGACAAAGGCGCTCGCGTCACGTTCGGCGAGGAGGTCATCCGATTTACGCCCGGCGCAGAGGGCGTGACGATGCAGGTACGAAACGAAAGTGGCGCCGAACGCGAAATCGCGGCGCGGTTTGCGCTCGATGCGAGCGGCTTCGGACGCGTACTTGCGCGTCTGTTGTCTCTCGACCGACCCGCGGATTTTCCGGTGCGCAAAGCCGTCTTCTGTCACGTTCGCGACAATATCGCGGATGAAACCTTCGACCGGAACAAGATCCTGATCAGCGTCCATCCGCACAATTCGTCCATCTGGTACTGGCTGATCCCGTTGGCCGACGGACTTTCGTCGGTCGGCGCCGTGGGACCTGAAGCGGACCTCGCGGCCGCCGGCCCGAACAGTCAAACGCAGCTGTTCAATCTGGTCGGAGAGGCCGAAAGGATGAACGGCTTGTTGGCGCATGCCGAACAGATTCGACCGGCCGGAACGATTTCCGGCTACGCCTGCAGCGTCGAACAGCTCTTTGGGCCCGGTTTTGCGTTACTCGGAAATGCTGCGGAATTCCTCGATCCGGTCTTCTCTTCGGGGGTGACCATCGCGCTTAAGTCGGCAATTCTAGCGGGTCAGGTGCTGCATCGCAAATTTAATGGCGAACCGGTCGACTGGATGACCGAGTTCGAACAACCTCTCAAAATCGGCATCGAAACGTTTCGCGCTTATGTAGAGGGTTGGTACGACGCTTCGTTTCAGAACATCATCTTTTCGCAACCAAAGCAGCCGACGGATGTGAAGCGCAAGATCATCGCGGTGTTGGCGGGCTATGCGTGGGATACGAGTAATCCATTCGTGCGCGATCCAAAGCGCTATCTTGCGGCAGTGCGCGAACTCATGTCCCCCCCGCCATGACGCAGCACATTTACATTCACGAGTTCGCCGTCGCCTGCGCGCTGGGCGCCGATGCGGAAGACGTTCAGCGCAATTTGTTGTCGCCGGTTCCTCCCACCGTTCGCGAAAGAATGCGGCTTTACGATGGGCGTTCGGTACCGGCCGGTGTATTGCCGTTTGAGCTCACCGACGAGCCCTCGGAAAGCCGCTGCAATCTGGTTGCAGATCATTGCCTCGCATCGCTGGGCCGCGCGATTGCGCATCACATGAGCTTGGTTGGGCCGCGGCGCGTTGCCGTTGTTGTCGGCACCTCCACCAGCGGTGTGCGCGAAACGGGCGCGGCATTCAAATCGTTCATCAAGCGCGGAAACTGGCCGAAGAATTTCCGGGTATCGCTGCAGGAACTCGGCGACACGGCAGCGCATGTGGCTCGCAGCATCGGCGCGCAGGGGCCAATCTATGGAATCTCGACGGCGTGCACCTCCGGCGCGAAGGCGCTGGCGAGTGCTGCGAGGTTGATCCAGGCGGGCCTTTGCGATGTAGCGGTTGGCGGTGGCATCGACTCGCTGTGCGACCTCACGCTCAACGGTTTTTCGGCACTGGAATCGTTATCGGAGAATGTTTGCAATCCGTTCAGCATTCGCCGTCGCGGGATCAATCTCGGCGAGGGGGGCGCGTTGTTCGTGCTTTCGCCGAACCCGTCGTCGATGCGGCTGGCGGGCTGGGGAGAAAGCGCGGATGCCTATCACATCAGCGCGCCGGATCCGGAAGGAACGGGTGCCGAAGCCGCTATGCGGCGCGCATTGTCGCGCGCCGGATGCGACGCGGGCGACATCGGGTATCTAAATCTCCACGGCACGGCGACGAAGCTCAACGACCTGATGGAGGCGCGTGCGGTATCGCGCGTGTTCGGCTTCGATCTCCCCTGTAGTTCGACCAAGCCAATGACCGGTCATATGCTGGGCGCGGCGGGCGCCTGCGAAGCAGCATTTACCATGATGGCGCTCCGGTCGCGGCGGTTGCCCGCTCATATCTGGGATGGCGAGGTCGATCCGGAAATGCCGCCCGTTCGACTGGTGGCGCGGGACGGCGAAGCCCGCGACATGCGCCGGGCAATGAGTTGTTCCTATGCGTTCGGCGGTAATAATATCGCCCTGATACTGGAGTCGGCATGACATCCGATGAACTTCCCATCGACGAGTTCATCGTGCATCGGCCGCCGATGCGGCTGCTCGATCGTATCGTCTCGGTCAGTGAAAGCGATGCGGTGGCGGAGACGGTCGTGCGATCCGACAATCCGTTTTTCGAGCCGGGCCGGGGCCTTCCCGGTTATGTCGGCCTCGAGATGATGGCGCAAACCATTGCGCTGATCGATGGCCACAAAAGGCGGAGCTGCGGATTGCCCGTCAATATGGGGTTCCTCCTGGGCTGCCGGCGCTATGTCTCGAAACACGCAAGCTTTTCGGAAAACGAAAAGCTGACGGTCACGGCGTCAAAGGTGTTTGGCGACGGCGCAATGTTCGCGTTCGACTGCCGGCTCGACGACGAACGGGGCGAAGTCGCCACGGCCAATCTGAAGGTCTACGCGCCTGCCGACCCACACGCGTTCCTCAAAGGCGGCGTTCGATGACGGCGCGGACTCCAGGAAAGCCCGTGCTCGTCACAGGCGCCAGCAAGGGAATCGGCAAGGCGATCGCTTTTCGTTTGGCCTTGGCGGGCTATGCCGTCACCGTGCATTACGGCCGTGACAGGCAAGGGGCCGAAGCGGTGGCGGCCGACATTATCGGATCTGGCGGCACGGCCGACATTATCGGTTTCGATATTTCGCGACGCGATGAGGTACGCGAGGCCTTGGAGGGCCGTACCGGCGAAGCTTATTGGGGTGTGGTGACCAATGCCGGTATCGCGCGCGACAATGCATTTCCCGCAATTGACGGAGAAGCGTGGGACGCCGTCCTGCATACCAATCTCGACGGACTCTACAATGTTCTCCATCCCTTGGTGATGCCGATGATCCGCCGTCGCGACGGCGGACGGATCGTCACGATGTCTTCCGTATCCGGCCTTATCGGCAATCGCGGGCAGGTGAACTACAGCGCATCCAAAGCCGGCATTATCGGCGCGACCAAGGCTCTCGCGATCGAACTCGCGAAGCGGAACATCACCGTGAATTGCATCGCGCCGGGAATCATCGAAACGGCGATGACTGAGGGTCTTCCCGAGGAAGAGGTCAAGGCTGCGATCCCCATGCGCCGGTTGGGCACGCCGGGCGATGTCGCAGGCCTCGCGGCGTTTCTGTTCAGCGACGATGCGGCCTACATTACGCGTCAGGTCATCTCGGTGAATGGAGGGCTTTGCTGATGCGCCGTGTGGTGGTGACAGGCATGGGCGGCTTGACGGCGCTTGGCGGCGCGTGGCCCGAAATCCGCACCCACATGGCGGCGGGCCGCACGGGCACGCGCTATATGCACGAATGGGATCGCCTGTCCGATCTCAATACCAAGATCGGCGGCGCGATCGATTGGTTCGACCACACCACCGCCTATCATCGCAAGAAAACGCGCTCCATGGGACGCGTCGCCGTCATGGCGGTGAACGCGGCGGAAAAAGCGCTGACGCAAGCGGGATTGTTGGACGACCCTGTGCTCAGGTCCGGCCGAGTGGGCGTGTCCTGCGGTTCGTCTTTCGGCGCGACCGAACCGGTGCAGGATTTCGCCGGCTTCATGAATACTGGAAAAGCCGGCAGCCTCAACGCGACGAGCTACATCCGGATGATGAGCCATACAGCACCCGTCA
>JBEKLK010000148.1:0-11454 GCA_050010235.1 Rhizomicrobium sp. | reverse complement strand
CGCTCGTGCGGGCTTAAGAGGATGATGCGGCCGATGGTGTCTAGTGCGGCCTCGACGCCCTGCAGCGCCTGTTCCGGAATCAGGTCGACGCGATAGTTGCGGCGGTTGGTGGCCAGTTCGACCGCGAAGCGATCGAGAATGCGGCCCCTGAGCGGCGCCAACAGCCTCTGGTTGACCCGGTTCTCGTCGGCGCGGGTCATGAACTCCTCGCCTTCGAGAATCTGCAATTGGTAGAGGCGTGCGCCGATCGCGCCCAACACGACCGCGATGCCGCCGCCCATCATCAGAGTGCGCCGGGTGAAAGTCGCGTAGCGGCTTTTATCCTTGCGATCGAACAGCGGCATCAGAAGTCGCTCCGCAGCGGACCGACAAGCCGGCGATGGATCAGATTGAGGAGAGCAGCACCCGGAATATAGAACAGGATCGTTACCGCGAACTGCACGATCAGCATCGAGATCGGAGGAACGCGCCAGTAATAGAACGCGGCGATCGCCAGCGCCGTGGCGGATGCTATGAACATCGCCGCCGCGAAGCCGATGATCGCGCCGAACCCCGCGAGGCCCGCGAAGGATTCTCGCTGGCGATCGACCAGCGCATAGCTCGCCACGAAGGCCGCGGCCCACATGCCGGGCGGCCCGCCCGACAGGAGATCCTCGAAAAGCCCGATCGCGAACGCGACCCAGGGCGGCATCAGATCGGGGCGCACGAGACACCAGAAATAGACCGGCATCAGAGCGAGCATCGGCGGCGGCAGATTGCCGCCGAAAATCGAGATCGGCATGTTGGTGATCACGGCGCCGGCGATGCCGCAGACGAGCGGGATCACCGCTGCGAGCACGCTTCCAATCGAAAATCCGATTCGATCGTGCATGGCTCTACCGATCGTCCGGATCGGCAGGCGCGGTCGTCTGCGACGGGGCCGGCGTCAATGGATGCAGCAGTCTTACGTGCGGCGGCTGCTGCCCTGCGGCGGCCGCGCCATTTACGGCCGGCGGCACAGCGGCGGGCGGAGCGAGCGGAGCAAGACCGGCAGCTGCCACTGGCAGATCGTTTGGCGACGGCGCGGGCGGTTGTTCCGGCGGCGCTTTCAGATTGAGAATCCTTACGTCGTCGCTCGTGCCGGCATCGGAGAGAAGCACCGCCCGGAAGATGAAGCCGTCGGCTGCCACGGTTCCGATCTGCAATCCGCTCGGCAGCAATCCGCCATCGCCCGAAGTAACGACCTGATCGCCCTCCTTCAGCTGCACGCCTTGGCCGAGAGTCTCCAGCGTGGGCGCGGCCGTGTTGTCGCCCGACATAATCGCCTGAATATTGCCGGGCTCGATCGCGACCGGAATGCGGCTGTTGAGATCGGTGAGCAGAATCACCCAAGAGGTGTGATCGCCGGTCAGAAAGATGCGTCCGATCATGCCGCGGGCGTCGACCACTGCTTCGCCTGGCTTCACGCCTTGCGATTTTCCGGCATCGAGGATCATCGTGTTGAGGAACGGACGGTTGGCGCGGCCGATCACATGGGCGGTGACTGCCCCCAGCGAAGGATCTGACACCGCATTGAGCAGCAGCTGATAACGCTTGAGGCGCTGCTCGAGGACGAGAGCCGCGTTCTGCCATTGCCTGAGGCGCGCATTGTCTTCCTTGAGGCGCAGATTCTCCTGATAGACATCCACATAATTGCCGATGCCGCCCGTCCAGTTGCTGACGGCCTTGACGGGCCCGCGCGCGGATTCGAGCAGAGGCGAGGTCCAGTCGGAGAAATAGGCGCGCGCGCGATCGAACAGCGAAGATTGCGCCTTGCCGACCAGGACAAGCGCGATAGCGAGAAGGGCAACAATCGCGAGCGGGAGCTGGGCGCTGCCCTTACCGCGCGCAATTTTCCAAGTCCCGTTCGCCATGACTTTACTAGCTCGCTTTGCGGCGCCTCTCTCAGAATGCCGTGGTCAGGATGTGGCGCATGCCCTTCGTGTTCTCCAGCACCTTGCCGGTGCCGAGCGCCACGCAGGACAAGGGATCGTCGGCGATGCTGATCGGCAGGCCGGTTTCCTCGCGCAATACCTGATCGAGATTGGCGAGCAGCGAACCGCCGCCCGTCAAGACGATACCCTTGTCGACGATATCGGCGGCAAGCTCGGGCGGCGTCGCCTCAAGCGCCACTTTCACCGCTTCGACGATCGCGCTCGTGGGCTCCGCCAGAGCCTCGGCGATATGGCGCTGCGTGATCGTGATTTCCTTCGGCACGCCGTTCAGGAGATCGCGGCCCTTGATCTCGAGCGTGATGCCGTTGCCGTCCTGCGGGGGCGCGGCCGAACCGATTTCCTTCTTGATCCGTTCCGCACTCGCTTCGCCGATCAGAAGATTCTGGTGGCGACGGATATAGGCGATGATCGCCTCATCCATCTTGTCGCCGCCCACGCGCACCGAACGGGAATAGACGATGCCGCCAAGCGACAGCACGGCCACCTCCGTAGTGCCGCCGCCGATGTCGACCACCATCGAGCCGGTCGGTTCCGAGACGGGAAGGCCTGCGCCGATCGCGGCCGCCATCGGCTCCTCGATCAGATAGACGCGTCTGGCCCCGGCCGACAAGGCGGATTCCTGGATCGCGCGCCGCTCGACCGCGGTCGAGCCGGACGGAACACAGACGATGATCATCGGATTGGCGAAGGAACGCCGGTTATGCACCTTGCGGATGAAGTGCTTGATCATCTCCTCCGCGATCTCGAAATCCGCGATGACGCCGTCGCGCATGGGCCGGATCGCCTCGATATTGCCGGGCGTGCGGCCCAGCATCATCTTGGCGTCGTTGCCGACCGCGCGGACGTGCTTCTTGCCGCCCCTGGTCATGGTGGCGACGACGGAGGGCTCGTTGAGAACGATGCCCCTCCCCTTCACGTAGACCAGCGTATTTGCGGTCCCGAGGTCGATTGCCATATCGCTCGACAAAAAGCCGAGAAGACCGCCAAACATGCTTGCCCTGCCCGTTCCTTTCCAAAGAGGCGCTTGCAATAACCGTACCTTGAGGCGAGCCCGGCGGACTACCGCCGGGCCCAATTCTCACCGTGTGACGGTTAACGCTTCCGGCGCCTGTTTATCGCGTTTCACCAAAAGCTTGTTGAGTGCATTCACATAGGCATTCGCCGCGGCGACGACGGTGTCCGTGTCGGCCGCGCGCCCGGTGACGGTGCGCCCATTTTCCTCCAGCCTGACACTCACTGTTGCCTGGGCATCGGTTCCTGCCGTGACGGCATGAACCTGAAACAGCTGCAGCACGGCGGCGTGAGGATAAAGTTCTCGAATGGCCTTGAAGATCGCATCGACCGGCCCGTCGCCGCTCGTCCGCGTGCGGCGCTCTTCGTCGCCCACCGCGAGCACGAGCTCCGCGCTCGGCACGATGCCCAATCCGGTTTCGACCTTCAGGCCCTTGACGACGATGCCGTCATGGTCGCGAAGGATTTCGTCGTCCACCAGCGCCATGATGTCTTCGTCGAACAGATGTTTCTTCTTGTCGGCAAGATCCTTGAAGCGCTTGAAGGCGTCTTCGATGGCCTCGTTCGACAATTCGTAGCCGAGGCCCTGCAGCTTGTCGCGGAATGCGTGACGCCCGGAAAGCTTGCCCAACACCAGCGACGTCTCCTTCACGCCGACCTCTTCCGGCCGCATGATCTCGTAGGTCTCGACGTTCTTCAGCATGCCGTCCTGATGGATGCCGGATTCATGGGCAAACGCGTTCTTGCCGACGATGGCCTTGTTGTACTGGACGGGAAATCCCGTGACGTTCGACACCAGCTTGGACGCGCGCGCGAGCATCGTGGTATCGATGCCGGTATGGAATGGCATCGCGTCGCGGCGCACCTTGAGCGCCATCACGATTTCCTCGAGCGCGGCATTGCCGGCCCGCTCGCCCATTCCGTTGATCGTGCACTCGACCTGGCGCGCGCCCCCGATCACGCCGGCCAACGAATTGGCGACTGCCAGGCCGAGATCGTTGTGGCAATGGGTGGAGAAGATCACCGTATCGCCGCCCGGCACGCGCTCGCGCAGCATCTTGATCAGATCGACATATTCCTGCGGTGTGGTGTAACCGACCGTGTCGGGAATGTTGATTGTCGTGGCGCCCGAGCGGATCGCGAGTTCGACGCAACGGCAGAGAAAATCCTTCTCCGTTCGCGTCGCGTCTTCCGCGCTCCATTGCACGTCGTCGGTGAAATTGCGCGCGCGGACGACCGACGCGCCGACCGCGTCGAGCACCGCATTGGGGCCCATCTGAAGCTTATGCTTCATGTGAACCGGGCTCGTCGAGATGAAGGTGTGGATGCGGCCGCGTTTGGCCGGGCGCAACGCCTCTCCGGCGCGATCGATGTCCTTGAAGCCCGCGCGCGACAAGCCGCAGACGACAGCGTTCTTCACCAGCTTGGAGATTTCCAGAACCGACTCGAAATCGCCGCTGGACGAAATCGGAAACCCGGCTTCGATGATGTCGACGCCCATCGCATCGAGCAACTCGGCGACTTCCAGCTTTTGATCGAGCGTCATGGCCGCGCCGGGCGACTGCTCGCCGTCGCGCAGCGTCGTGTCGAATATTCTTACTCGTTCGGATTTTTCTGCGTTCGTACTCATGGCCCAAAGATTCCTTCCCATTGCCTCGCGGCGCTTCGATCTCTCCTTTCGCATTCGTCCCCTACACGCGCGCTCCAATGGAGCGTCATCGCCTAGGGGCAGCTAAGGAGGAGAAGCTGCGCGCGCGACAAATCGAGGGAAGGACGGATCACCGCAGCGACAGGCGCGCAAATGCAGGCGGAGATTCCGCCGATTGCATTCGATTGCGCACAAATCGTCATAGCCGGATCGCCGTTCCGCCCGCCGAATTCACGGTTCGCTAACTTTAACGAATCGCCCTTAAGCGTGCGTAAATTCACGCTTTCGACTTCGTTTCCAAGGTTTTACGCCGAATGCGAGGGATGGCGCAATAGAAGTGATGGGATCGAAGGGCGATCTCTTTGCAGGACTTGCAAACCCGCGCCCGGCGCGGTCTGCCGGTCCGAATAGGGACCCGAGACCCGATGCTCCGTATCGGGAAAATCGTCGCCCGAGGGGGTTGCCAGATCGCAATTTTGAGGTCAGGAGAAGCGCGCGCCGTGCGTCGCTTTGCGCGCGGCGCGCACGCATCGCCATCATAATCCTTTCACGTACGGGACGGAGGTTCGCCGCAGATGAGAATCCTGCCGCCCATCTCCATTGAAGCCCGCCGGCTGCTCCCCAGCCGTTGGGATATCGTAGCTGCGCTCCTCGTCCTCGGCTTCATTGTACTGTTCGCCGACACCAGCCGAAGCGTCGTCGAACCGCTGGCGACCCTCAAGACAACCCCCCTGTCGCTGAGCCCCTGGGCGCTGCCGGGCTATGCCCTGCGAACTGCCCTTAGAATGTTGATTGCAATGGCTTTTTCGTTGCTCTTCACATTCACCTATGCCACCTGGGCGGCCAAGAGCCGGCGGGCCGGCGCGCTGCTGATACCGCTCCTCGACATCCTCCAATCCGTCCCGATCCTGGGGTTCCTGTCCTTCACGCTCGTGTTCTTCCTGTCGCTCGTCCCGGGACGGATTCTCGGGGCCGAGTTCTGCGCGGTCTTCGTCATCTTCACGAGCCAGGCCTGGAACATGGCCTTCAGCTTCTACCAATCGCTTCGCACGGTGCCGCCCGAACTGACGGAAGCGGGACAGGTGTTTGGCCTGACCGCCTGGGCCCGCTTCTGGCGCATCGAAGCGCCCTTCGCGATGCCCTCCCTGATCTGGAACATGATGATGTCGATGTCCGGGAGCTGGTTTTTCGTCGTGGCGTCCGAGGCCATCACCGTGGGCCACACGTCGATCGCGCTTCCGGGGGTCGGGTCTTATATCGCGCTGGCCATCGCGCATGAGGATCTGGTGGCTATCTTTTGGGCCATCGTCGCGATGCTTGTTGTCATCATCATTTACGACCAGCTCCTGTTCCGGCCTCTGGTCGCCTGGGCTGATCGTTTTCGCTTCGATCAGGAAAATATCGAGGATCCCCCGGAATCCTGGCTTCTGACCGTTATCCGCCGCTCGGAGCTGCTCGACGCGGTGGCCGTGCCTTTCAAGGCGATGCTTCGCTGGTCCTATCGGGTCACCCCGCCCAAAGGATTGCGGCTTCCGGGCCGCAGCACGCCGTTCTCGTCACGCGCCGCCGATATCGCCTGGAACGGCATATTGATCGCGATTTGCGTCTACGCGCTCTGGCGCGTTTACGAATTCGTGGCCGGTAGCGTGTCGCTTCCCGAGGTTCTGCATGTGGGCGTGCTCGGGCTTCTGACCATGGTGCGGGTTATGGTGCTGATCGCGATCGCGAGCGTCATCTGGACGCCGATCGGCATCTATGTGGGTCTGCGCCCGAAGGTTGCCCATTTCGTCCAGCCCATCGCGCAATTCCTTGCAGCTTTTCCGGCCAATCTGCTGTTTCCCGTCGCGGTCTATGTCATCGTCGCCTTCAGCCTCAACCCCGACATCTGGCTGTCGCCACTGATGGTGCTGGGCACGCAATGGTATATCCTGTTCAACGTCATTGCGGGGGCGAGCGGCTTGCCGCGAGAGCTGCGCGACGCGGGCGCGAACCTGCAGGTCCGCGGCTGGCTCTGGTGGCGCAAGATCGCGCTTCCGGGCGTGTTTCCGTTCTATGTGACGGGTGCGATCACGGCCTCGGGCGGTTCGTGGAACGCGGCCATGCTCGCCGAATTCGTCACCTGGGGCAGTAAAACGCTGCATGCCAGGGGCCTTGGCGATTATCTTCAAATCGCGACGACGGCCGGCAACTTCCAGCATATCGTGCTCGGGATCGCCGTGATGAGCGTGCTGGTGACGATTATCAATCGGACGTTCTGGCGGCCGCTCTATCAATATGCCGAACGGAAATACAAGTTGGCTTAGGAGGCGATCATGGACGCGAGCACCCTTCTGGACGTGCATGACGTGCACCAGGCTTTTCCGAAGCCGGGCGGCGGCCAATTGCTGGTGCTGGACGGCATCGATCTTACGCTGCATCAGGGCGAAATTGTCGGCCTGCTCGGCCGCTCGGGTTCGGGCAAATCCACTTTGCTGCGGATCATCTCGGGCCTGGCCAATCCGTCCAGCGGCGACGTGACCTATCTGGGACATCCGGTCGACGGGCCTGCAAAGGGCATCTCGATGGTGTTCCAGAGCTTCGCGCTATTTCCCTGGCTGACCGTGCTCGAGAATGTGGAACTGGGGCTGGAAGCGGCGGGCCTGCCGCAAAAGGAGATCCGCACGCGTGCGATTGCCGCCATCGATCTGATCGGCCTGGACGGCTACGAATCGGCTTATCCGCGCGAACTCTCCGGCGGCATGCGCCAGCGCGTTGGCTTTGCGCGCGCCATCGTCGTGCATCCCAATATTCTCCTGATGGACGAACCCTTCTCGGCGCTCGACGTGCTGACGGCCGAAAACCTGCGGACGGATTTTCTCGAGCTGTGGTCGGATGGCGATCTACCGATCAAGGGCGTGATCCTTGTCACGCACAATATCGAGGAAGCCGTCCTCATGTGCGACCGCGTGCTTCTGTTCTCCACCAATCCGGGGCGCATCGTCACCGAGATCAAGATACCCATGCGCCAGCCACGCGAGCGCCAGGATCCCGAGTTCAGCGCATTGGTCGATCGCATCTATGTGGAAATGACGGCGCGCCGCACGGAGAAGCTCGCGCAAGGCTCGCTGGGCCATATCCCGGGCTCCGGCTTCGGGCTGATCCTGCCGCGCGTGTCGGTCAATCTCCTGTCGGGCCTCCTTGAAGCGCTTGCCGCGCCGCCGTTCAACGGCAGAGCCGACCTGCCCGAGATCGCCTCCGATCTTCAATTGGAAGAGATCGACGATTTGTTCCCGGTGGCAGAAAGCCTGCAGCTCCTTCGGCTGGTCGAGGTCGGCGACGGCGACATCCGTCTCACCGACAACGGCAAGCGCTTCGTCGATGCCGAAACTGACGACCGCAAGCGCATCTTTGCGCGGCTCCTGATCCGCTATGTGCCGTTCGCGGCCCATATCAGGCGCATTAGCGCCATGTTCAGCATGGAAAATCCGACATAGGCCACGCGATCAGGCCGGCGCGATGGTCTTTACAAGCGATGCCGCCATCTTCGCCCGCGCGCGCGCCTCGTCCGTGTCGCGACCGCGCGCCAACGCCACGCCCATGCGGCGTTTCTTGAACGCCTCCGGCTTGCCGAACAGGCGCAACTCCGTCTCCGGCACGGCCAGCGCGAGATCGACGCGTTCGAACGCGATCCCTTTCGCATCCATACCGCCATAAATGACGGCGGACGCGCCTGGCGATTTGAGCGCCGTCGATACCGGCAAGCCCAGGATCGCGCGGGCATGAAGCGCAAATTCGCTTTGATGCTGCGAGACCAGCGTCACCAGCCCCGTGTCGTGCGGCCGCGGGCTCACTTCCGAGAACCACACCTCGTCGCCCGTCACGAACAATTCCACGCCGAAAATGCCGAAGCCGCCAAGCGCCGCGGTGACCTTCGCGGCCATGGCGCGTGATTTCTCGAGCGCTGCGGCGCTCATCGCCTGCGGCTGCCAGGATTCCACATAGTCGCCGTCGATCTGCACATGACCGATGGGATCGCAGAAATGCGTGGCCGTGCCGCCGTTGCCGTCGGACGCGCGCACGGTCAATTGCGTGATCTCGAAATCGAATGCGATCTCGCCTTCGACGATGATGCGGGGCTGCTTCACCCGGCCGGACGACAGCGCCTTGTCCCACGCCTTCGCGACATCGTCCTGGCTTTTGAGCTTGCTCTGGCCCTTGCCCGACGATGACATCACCGGCTTCACGAAGCAGGGGAATCCGATGCCGCCATCGATCGCGGCCTGAAGCTCTTCCAGCGAAGATGCAAACGCGTAAGGTGAAGTGGGGAGTTTCAGCTCTTCCGCCGCGAGACGGCGGATGCGTTCGCGGTTCATGGTGATGTGGGCCGCGCGTGCCGTCGGGATCACGGTCGCGAGCCCCGCGTCCTCGATGCGCACCAGTTCGTCGGTCGCAATGGCCTCGATCTCCGGCACGATCAGATGCGGGCGCTCCTGCTCGACCAACGCGCGCAACGCCTTCGCGTCCGTCATGTCGATCACATGCGTGCGATGGGCCACCTGCTGACCCGGCGCGTTCGCATAGCGATCGACCGCAATCGTCTCGACACCGAGGCGCTGCAATTCGATGACGACTTCCTTGCCCAGCTCGCCGGCGCCGAGCAGCATCACTCTGGTGGCAGAGGGCGAAAGCGGCGTTCCGATGCGCATGGTTCAGTTCTTCGCCTTGTCGACCAGCTTGTTCTTCGCGATCCAGGGCATCATGGCGCGCAGGCGGGCACCCACTTCTTCGATGGGGTGTGCGGCGGCGCGCGCGCGCATCGCCTTGAACGAGGGCTGGCCGGCCTTGTTCTCCAGCACCCAGTCGCGCGCGAAGCGGCCGGACTGGATATCGTCCAGCACGCGCTTCATCTCGGCCTTGGTGCGCGCATCGATCAGGCGGGGACCCGTGACGTATTCGCCGTATTCGGCGGTGTTGGAGATCGAGTAGTTCATGTTGGCGATGCCGCCTTCATAGATCAGGTCGACGATCAGCTTCACCTCGTGCAGGCATTCGAAATAGGCCATCTCCGGCGCGTAGCCCGCCTCGACGAGGGTTTCGAAACCGGCGCGGATCAACTCCACCACGCCGCCGCACAACACGGACTGCTCGCCGAACAGATCGGTTTCGCATTCCTCGCGGAAGCTGGTCTCGATGATGCCGGCGCGGCCCCCACCGATGGCCGAGGCATAGGCGAGGCCCAGATCATGCGCATTACCGCTGGCATCCTGATGGATCGCGATCAGGCAAGGCACGCCTCCCCCGCGGCCATATTCGCTGCGCACCGTATGGCCGGGCCCCTTGGGCGCCACCATCGCGATGTCGAGGTCCTTGCGCGGCTCGATCAGGCGGAAATGGATATTGAAACCATGCGCGAAGAACAGCGCGGCGCCATTTTTCATATTGGGCGCGAGATCGCGGGCATAGATGTCGGCCTGCAATTCGTCGGGCGTCACCATCATCATCACGTCGGCCCATTTGGCCGCTTCGGCCGTGTTCATGACGGGAAAGCCGGCCGCCTTCGCCTTGTCGGCGGACGCGCCGGCGCGGGCCGCAATCGCCACCTCCTTCACGCCGGAATCGCGCATGTTCAGCGCATGGGCATGGCCCTGCGATCCGAAGCCGATGACGGCCACCTTCTTGCCCTTGATGAAATTCAAATCGGCATCCCGATCGTAATAGACGCGCATGTGTGGTTCCTCGGGTTGAACGCTAATTTCGCTTTCCCCTCTCCCCCTTCGAGGGAGAGGGTCGGGGTGAGGGGGTGTCGACGCCTTGCAATTCTCGTAGAACCGCCTCCATCACGCCATCTCTGTTAGTCAACAAATCGCTGTTCCAAACGCGCAGCACGCGAAAGCCCTCTGATTTCAGGAACGCGTCCCTGCTGCGATCATAGTCCCGTCGAACCGCGTGCTGATCTCCATCGAGTTCGACGATCAATTTGGCTTCCAGGCAAACGAAATCGGCGATGAACGATCCCACCGGATATTGCCGCCTGAATTTGAAGCCCGCCAACCGGCGCGCGCGGACGTTGTACCAGAACACGCTTTCCGCATCTGTCTGATTTGTCCGCAGGCGTTTTGCATTTTCGCGATGTTTCGCGTCGGCGACCCTTTTGTCCGAGGTTTTCTCTCTGACCACGACCCCCTCACCCTGCCCTCTCCCCCAAAGGGGGAGAGGGGAAATATAGACTCACATCGACTCCGGACCGCGGCTGATGGCGGCGACGCCCGTGCGGGAGACGTCGACCAGGCCCAGCGGCCGCATCAGATCCACGAAGGCATCGATCTTGTCGGGGGCGCCCGTGATTTCGAACACGAAGCTCGTATGGGTGGTGTCGATCACCCGCGCGCGGAACGCGTCGGAGAGGCGCAACGCCTCCACCCGCTTCTCGCCGGTGCCGACCACTTTCACGAGAGCCATCTCGCGTTCGATGCCGGGCTTCGAGGTCGTCCAGTTGACCACGCGATGGACGGGCACGAGCCGGCCCAGTTGCGCCTCGATCTGTTCGATCACTTCGGGCGTACCGGAGGTAACGATGGTGACGCGGCTGGTGTGGGCGGCATGATCGACTTCGGCGACCGTCAGGCTCTCGATGTTGTAGCCGCGTCCCGAGAACAGCCCGATCACGCGCGCGAGCACGCCGGACTCGTTGTCGACGAGCACCGCAATAGTGTGGCGCTCGACGGCGGGCTGCTTCGGCGGAGATTTGGCGGCAGCGCTCATCACACCAGCATCTTTCCTTCGTCGCTCACGGGAGTCGCCTCCTCTTCGGTATCGGACAATATCATTTCATTGTGTGCGCCG